>NZ_JABUTB010000003.1:0-28058 GCF_021443865.1 Clostridium sp. | reverse complement strand
GAGCCACCAGGTATGGCGCTATAGCCAAGTGGTAAGGCAGAGGTCTGCAAAACCTTTATCCCCGGTTCAAATCCGGGTGGCGCCTCCAAAAAAAACTACAAGATTTCTTGTAGTTTTTTTTATTGCTTAAAAATAATTTGATTTTGAATAAGTAAATTATCTTTGGAAGAAAATTTAAAGTTACTTCCTATAGGAACAGTTATATTAGGATAGTCATGTCCTAGCTTTAGACCATATATAATAGGAATATTCAATGGCATAAGTTTTTCTTTTATAATATATTCTACAGTTAATACTTCATCCTTACTATTACAATTAGTGAAATTCCCAACTATTATTGCGGATAATTTTTTAAGTTTTCCACAGGAAATTAATTGAGAAAGCATTCTATCCACAGCATAAGGATTTTCATTCACATCTTCAACAAGTAATATGTTATTATTAAATTTTATTTCATAAGGCGTACCAATAGTAGAGCATATAATGGATAAGTTTCCACCAACTATATGCCCTTTAAAATCTCTATTATTCCAAATACAATAGTCTTTATGGCACACATCTTTTAAATTATAAATTAATTTGTTATTATGATTTAATATATTCAAAAAATAATTTTTAGTATCAATATCATTAAAATTAGAAGTTATCATTGGACCATGAAAGGTAGGAAAATGACATTTCTTATAGATATAATTAAGTAATAATGTTATATCACTATATCCAAAAAATGGTTTAGGGTTTCTTTTTATCTTCTTTAAGTCCAGAAAAGGAGCCATTCTAACAGAGCCATATCCACCTCTTAGGCAAACAATTGCATTAACTTCCTTATCTTCAAACATTGAATTTAAATCCCTTGCTCTATCTTCATCATTACCTGCTAAATATCCTAATTTATCATAGAGATGCTTACCTTTTTTTATCTTAAATCCTAATTTTTCAAAAGAAGATATTTTGTCATCTATATATTTTTTAGATTCGGGAGATGAAGGAGCCACTATTCCTATTGTAAGAGAAGATGTTATAGTATTAAGTTTAGAATTAAACAAAGAAATACACCTACTTTTAAAATAATTTATATACTAATATATTGTAAAAGTAGTATATCTGTTCTTTAATAAGGGTTTTTATAAATAATTACTTTATAAAAGATTTATTTTCAATATATAAAAAATAAGAGTAGATGCTGTAACTACAGCTCTACTCTCTATGAAAACATACCCTTTTTGTGTAATAAATAAGCAGTTCCAAATGTTAAAATAATAGTTATTATCATAGTTATTTCAAAACCAAATTCATTATTTATAAGCGGCATTCTAATAAAATTCATACCAAATATACCACCAATAACTGTAGGTATAGCCATTAAAATTGTAACTGAAGCAAGAATCTTCATCACTATATTTAAGTTATTTGAAATAACTGAAGCAAAGAAATCCATAGTACTTGCAAGAATATTACTATATATTTCTGTCATTTCAATAGCTTGTTTATTTTCAATTATAACGTCTTCTAAAACATCTTGATCTTCTTCATATTTTTGCATTATATCTAATTTCAGCATCTTTTCTAATGTAATTTCATTAGCTTTAAGTGATGTAGAGAAGTAAACTAGTGATTTTTCTAAGGAATGAAGCTGAATCAATTCTCTATTCTTCATTGATTTATGCAATCTTTTTTCTATCATTAAACTCTTTTTATCAATTTGTCTTAAATATACTAAATATGAATTAGATATTTTACTTAGTATTTGCAATATAAATCTGGATTTCTTGAAGGTAAAAAATGATTTAATCTTACCATTTATGAAATCAGTTAATATTCTACTATTTTTCAAACAGACAGTAATTATTTGTTTATCAGTATGAATAATAGCTAAAGGATAGGTATCATAAGTTAATGAATTATCCTCCATTTCAGTAAAAGGTATATCTACTATTACTAATAAACAATTATCTTCTATATCTATACGAGAGGTTTCCTCATCATCCAAAGGAGCTTTTAAAAAGGATAGGGGTACACCCGTCTTTTTTGATATTAAAATAAGTTCTTCATCTGATGGTGCAATTATATTAATCCAAGAGCCTGGTTCTATATTGTCTAAAACTTTTAATGAAGGATTATTTTCACCAATGCTTTTATATATTTGTATCATTATTAGGCCTCCTTAAATAGATATCAAAGATAATTATACTATTTATAATTGATTTTGTAAAAAAGTAAAGAAGTTTATTTTAAAAATTTAAATGCAAAGATAAATGAAGAAATTTATAGTATATTTAAATATTGATAAAATAAAATTACCTAACTTTTAAAAATAATAAAAACATAGATATAGATAGTAATAATTGAATACAACTTTGCTCAAATGAAGTGATAACTAGTATAATTTCAATATTATTTATAGTAGTGAGCAATATGGTAATGGAGGATTAATTATAAAAAGGATTCACAGAGAGATTTTTGAGAAAAAAGAATACTAACTATAAGGATGATGTTACTCTACATAACAGTGATATTTTATATGGGTAAAGCTACAGAAAAATAGGCTCTAAATAGAGCCTATTTTTTATAAAATTCACTTTTTACTTCAGATAAAAGATTATCTTTTGATATAATATCATGACCTGTAAAAGCCAATGCTAAAGCTGCCTTCATAGCTTCTGCAAAAGCATGATCAGAAATTGTAGCATTAGCAAAATCTTTTGTTCCATATCTAATGCTTAAGCCATCTATAATTGAGAAAAATGGTTGTATACAAGGAACAGTTTTGCTTACTATTCCTAAACTTAGCCCAGAATAAATATCTCTAGGACCATCGATATTAATAATTCCAGTTTCCTTTAAATTATGACTAAATAATCTATTTAAAGTTCTATTTGTTATAAGCTCTTCATTTTCTGGCTCATATAATGAAATTGAATTTTGTACTCTTATAAGTTTAGAAACATAAATTGCAATTTCTCTTAACTTGCTTTCTACTATTCTTGCAATATCCATTTCTGGCGCTCTAATATAAAATTTAGCTTCTGATTCAATAGGTAATAAAAGAGGTGTAAAGCCTCCATTAGAAAGTATTGAATTTACTTCTACATCATCTGGAAATCCCTTTAACATAGAATTTAAAATATTAAAGCATAAAAGTATTCCATCTAAGGATGTATAGGTATTTTTATTTAAAAAGCTAAGTCCACTGTTACCAATGTATTTAATACTTAATGGAATAATTGCAGAAGAACTACCACTTTCTGAAGTTACAACATCAGGATGCGCAACTAGCACTACATCTATATCTTCAAAGATGCCTTGTTTAACCATTACAGATTTTGTTCCACCTAGATATTCTCCAGGACATCCTATAATAACAACAGAACCACCAGTTTTTTCTATAATAGAACCTAATGCTAATGCTGCAGCTACTGAAGTTGTAGTTAGCAAGTTATGGCCTGTTATATGCCCTTCATTAGGGATGGCATCATATTCACATAAGAAGCAAATAGTAGGGCTGCCATTACCTTTAGAAGCTCTAAATGATGTCTTTAATTCTAAGAAGTTTTCTTCAACTTCAAAATCATATTTATTTAAAAGTTTACAAATATAGTCATATGAATTAAATTCGTTATAACTTTTTTCAGGATTATCATATAAAAATTTATTTAAATTTTTTAAGTCTTCCTTATTTTTTTCTATAAAACTAATCATTTCTTGTTTCATTTTTTTCCCTCCCAAAATATCTTAATAATAATTTTCCCTTAAACCTAAATTATTATTTATTAAATATGTTTTTTTATATAAAGTATAAAAATTGTTTTTAAGGTGAGAATTATTAATAAAAAGTTTAGAGGGGGTACTAATATGAATTTTAATTTAAATTTGGAATACAAAACCATAGATAATTATAAAAATAAATGTAAGGTATGTAGTAAAGAAATATCTATAAATGATATAATTATTAGAAGAGGCTTATTTTGCCATGAATGTAATAATGCAATTTCTGAAATAAATAGTAATGAAATAGAATATATTTATTATAAGGAAAGAATTAAATCATGGCTTTTAAGCAAATATAATTTTGATAACATGAGGTAGTTGAATGAACAGAGGAAAATTTATAGTATTCGAAGGTGGAGATGGTTCTGGTAAGAGTACAGCTTTAGAAAAGATATATGATTTCTTAGTTAAAGAAGGAATAGATTGTATTAAGACTAGAGAGCCAGGTGGAATTAAAATTTCTGAGGATATTAGAAGCATAATATTAGATACGAAAAATACTGAAATGGATAGAAAAACAGAAGCTTTATTATATGCTGCAGCTAGAAGACAACACTTAGTGGAAAAGGTTATTCCAGCATTAGAAGATGGTAAAGTAGTATTATGCGACAGATTTATATATTCTTCATTAGCTTATCAAGGATATGCTAGAGGAATATCTGTTGAAGAAATATTTCAAATAAATAAATTTGCAATAGGGGAATATATGCCTGATTTAAATTTATTTTTTGACGTATCTCCAGAAGTGGGAATATCTAGAATAGAAAAAAATAAAGATAGAGAAGTTAATAGATTAGATCTTGAGAAATTAGATTTTCATACTAGGGTAAGAGAAGGATATTATAGATTAGTTGAGAATAATAAAGGTGACTTTGCGATTATTAATGCAGAAAAATCTATAGATGAAGTTTTTAATGAAACAAAACAAATAATACTGAATTTTATCAAATAAAATAGGATATATAATAAATTTTTGCTTAATTTATACAGCTTTTGTGATAAAATGTTAATAAGAGATTTATGTTAGGAGGGGTCAATATGAAATTAGTAATAGCAATAGTTCAAGATGATGATGCATTAGATTTAATTGATGCAATTACTGAAGCTGGGTTTAGAGTAACTAAGTTGGCAACAACAGGGGGGTTTCTAAAATCAGGAAATACGACTTTGATGATAGGTGTGGAAGTAGAGAAGGTACAAAAGGTTTTAGATGTTATAGAAGATATTTGTAAAACTAGAAAACAAATTATTACTACGCCAACTCCTATAACTGGAAATCTTGATATGTATATGTCTTATCCCATCGAAGTTGAAGTTGGGGGAGCTACAATATTCGTAATAGATGTTGATCAATTTATAAAAGTATAATTAGGAGGGTGTAATGGGAGAAATTATTGGGCATAAGAATATAATAGATAACTTTAAAAGAAGAATTGAATCAGATGAAATTTCCCATGCACATATAATTGTTGGTGAAGATGGTATTGGCAAAAGTAAACTAGCTAATAAATTTGCTAGAAATATATTAGGTAAATCTGAAGACAAAGATTATATAGATATTATAAATTATAGATGTAAAAAATCTTCTTTTGGAGTAGATGATATAAGAGAAATTGTTGAAGAAATAAATAAAAAACCCTTTGAAGGAGATAAAAAAGTCATAATAATTTGTGATGGAAATAAGTTAACAGTTCAGGCACAAAATGCTCTATTAAAAACTATAGAGGAACCACCTAAAGGGGTTTTTATAATATTATTATGTGAAAGTCTAGAGCTTATATTAGACACTATAAAATCAAGATGTCAAATTTATAAGTTATCTCCATTAACTAAAAATGAAGTAAGGCTTTATATAGATAATATAAGTGATGATAGTATTAGTGAAGATGAAATTAATGCTGCTATCGCCTATAGTGAAGGAGTTCCAGGAAAGGCAGAAGCCTTTCTAAGAGATTCTTCCTTAAAAGAGCTTAGGAATACTTTAGTTGATTTATTATTTCTTTTAACTAAAGGTAATACTAGAGAGCTTTTGGATTTTGAAAGTAAGATATTAACTTACAAGGATAAAAAGGATGATATATTAAATATTCTAGCCTCCTTTATAAGAGATATAATCATTTATAAAGAAATTAATGAAGTTACCGGATTAATAAATGGGGATAAAATTGAAAGTATAAAAAAAATAGCTATTGAAATGTCTTATAAGAAACTTAATAATATAATTGATAAAATAGGAGAAGCTAGAAAATCACTACAAAGCAATTCTAATTTTCAATTAACTATTAGAGTTATGCTTATAGGATTTATGGAGGTTTAATAATGATAAAAGTAATAGGCGTTAGATTTAAAAAGGCCGGTAAAATATACTATTTTGATCCTAGTGGACTAGAAGTAAAAAAAGGTGACTTTGTTGTTGTTGAGACAGCAAGAGGTATAGAATTTGGGGAATGTGTTATAGGCATTAAAGAAATTCCTGAATCTGATATAGTTGCTCCTTTAAAGAGTGTTATTAGGGTAGCTGAAGAAGCTGATATAAATAAACATAAGGAAAATAAAGTGAAGGAAAAAGATGCTTTAGAGATATGTTTAAAGAAAGTTGAAGAACATAAATTAAATATGAAGCTAATAGATGTAGAATATACTTTTGATAATAATAAAGTTATATTTTACTTTACTGCAGATGGAAGAGTTGACTTTAGAGAATTAGTAAAAGACTTAGCAACTATTTTTAAGACTAGAATTGAGCTTAGACAAATAGGAGTTAGGGATGAAGCTAAGATGCTTGGAGGTTTAGGACCATGTGGAAGACCTTTATGTTGTTCAACATTCCTAGGTGACTTTGCATCAGTTTCTATAAAGATGGCAAAGGAACAAAATCTATCCTTAAACCCAACTAAAATTTCAGGTATATGCGGAAGACTTATGTGCTGCTTAAATTACGAACAAAGTACTTATGAGGACATAAGAAAGAGATTGCCTAAGGCAGGATCTATTGTAAGTATGGGAGATTTTAAGGGAGAAGTTGTAAGCAATAACACAGTTAAAGAAAGTGTTAAAGTTAAATATAAACGCGGAGATGAAGAATTAGTTGAAGAGTTTAAAATAGATGATATAGAATTAATAGAAGGTGGATATGAAGATTCTGTGGACGAATCTGATATTAAACTTGAAATAGAGTCACCTGAAGATAAGAATCTAATAAAGGATCTAATAAAGGAAAATTAAAGGGGGAGATTAAATGAAAACAGTATTAAGGATATCAAATCTTAATACAAATGAAGATGTTATTAGCATTAAAGAGGTTATAGCCCATAGTGAAGGAACTATTGCTTGTGAGGTTAATGTGAATAAAAAGGAAGTAAGTATAGTTTATGATGATAAAACTATATCTTTAGATAGGATAATATCATCTATTGAAGAGCTTGGATATAGTGTAATATAAAATATATTTGAGATAATTATTTAGAAACCTTTTAAAATTATTGTTGATATGTTAAAATAGACTTGAAATAAATTCATAATATTAGGAGGTGCTAATTATGGCATTTAAGATTGAAGATTCATGCATAAACTGTGGTGCTTGCGCTGCAGAATGCCCAGTTGATGCTATAAGTCAAGGAGATACTCAATTCGTTATTGATGAGGATGTTTGCATAGATTGTGGAAATTGTGCAAATGTTTGTCCAGTAGGAGCTCCTGTACAAGCATAATTTTACATAAAGAACCGCTAATTTAGCGGTTCTTTATTATTTTCTTTTAATAATAGAACTGTTGAATCATTACTTAAAGGTAATTCATCAGTATAAATAGTATTAGTATCATAATGAATAATGTTCTTTAGAGAAGATAAAAACTTTAAAGGACCATCTAAATAAAAATATTCTAAAGAAGTTTTAAAGGACATTGGAATTATATATTTAGGTTTTAATGTAGAAACAATTTTTGCTGCTAATAATCCATCTAAACAAAAATGACCTCCAATTGGAATAAATAAAAAATGTAAGTTATTTAATTTGTTTAATAATTCATCATCTAAAAAGTGTCCTAATGAACCTAAGTGGCAAATCTTAAAACCATCAATTTCAAATAGATATATAATATTTTCACCTCTTCTAAAGCCAGAAAAATTATCTCTATAACTGTTAAATCCTTGAATACTAAAGTAATCATCTTCGAAATATTTAGTATCATTTATAACCTTATAATTATTAATAACACAATCGCTAATAATTTCATTATTATGAGAGTGACTAAAAGTAATTATATCTGGTTTTAAATCATATTTTTGTATATAGGGATATATTTGCATTGGATCTACTAAGATTTTTTTCCCTAATAAATTTTTTATTAGAAAACAAGAATTGCCAATCCACTTAATTTCCATATTAATCACCTCTTGTATAGTTTAAACAAAAAGAGTTTTATAATTCTTTTTATACGAAAATTTATTATTGGACATATTAAGACTTATAATATATAATGAAAGTCAAAGAAGGTCTAATTTGAATAATAAGTTTAAGAAGGTGAAATTATGGCAAGAATTTCAGATACAATAGAAAATTTTATTAAAGATATGTTAAATGAAGAAAGAGAAAGACAAGTTTTAATTCAAAGGAATGAGTTAGCAGATAAATTTTCCTGTGCACCATCACAAATCAATTATGTATTAACAACAAGATTTACTTATGAAAAGGGATATATAATTGAAAGCAAAAGAGGCGGTGGCGGATATATAGTTATAAAAAAAATAATATACGATGATAAAGCTGAAAATTTAAGTTTAATTAATAATTCCATAGGAGAAAGTATAACTTATGGAAGTGCTTTATCTATTTTACAACATTTAAATGATACTGAAGTGATTTCTCAAAAAGAATTTGAAATTATTAAGATAACTTTAAATGATAGAACTTTAGCTTCTGTTGAAAATAAAAATAAATTAAGAGCAGATATGTTAAAGGGAATATTAGCAGTTGTATTATCCTAGAGTATGTTATATATATCTATAGTTTATCTGTGGAGTTAAATTTAGCAATAGGGTATGGAGGTATTTATGGTTTTTGGTAAATTTACAGAAAGAGCACAAATAGTACTTGTAGAAGCTCAAAAAGAATCACAGTATTTTAAGCATGGGTATATAGGAACGGAGCATATTCTGTTAGGGATATTAAAAGAAGGTGGTTTTGCTAATAGGGTTTTGTATATTAGTGGAATTACTATAGATAAGGTGAAAAATCTTATAGAGGACTATTTAGGGTTTGGGGATGTAGATATTTCTATAGGAGAAATGCTACTTAATCCTAGAACCAAGAGAGTATTTGATGATAGTTTAGCAAAGGCAATGATGTATAATCATAATTATATAAATCCAGAGCATATTTTATTAGCTTTACTAGATGATGTTGAGAGTGTAGCTTATACTATTATTTCAAATTTGAAGGTAGACTTAAAGGGTATAAAAACTGAAATTATAAATTACATTAATAAGAATGATATAAATGATGTAAAGCAGATGGATGATAAAAAGAAAAATTCCAATAAAACTCCAATGCTTAATCAATATGGTAAAGATTTAACTGCTTTAGCTAAAGAAGGAAGGTTAGATCCATTCATAGGAAGAGAAACTGAAAGTAAAAGAGTACTAGAAATATTATGTAGGAGAAATAAAAATAATCCCTGCCTTATAGGAGAACCTGGAGTTGGGAAAACCGCAGTTGTAGAAGGTTTAGCTCAAATGATAGTTGAGGGGAAGGTTCCAGATATCATAAAGGATAAATCTATAATATCTATAGACTTAACAGCTATGATAGCAGGAGCTAAGTACAGAGGCGAATTTGAAAATAGATTAAAAAAGGTTATGGATGAAATTATAACTTCTCAAGATATAATTATATTTATAGATGAGATTCATACCATAGTTGGTGCTGGTGGAGCAGAAGGAGCTATTGATGCTTCTAATATTCTAAAACCTGCATTAGCTAGAGGGGAAATTAAATGTATTGGAGCTACTACTATTGATGAATACAGAAAATATATTGAAAAGGATTCAGCTTTAGAAAGAAGGTTTCAGCCAGTTACTGTAGATGAACCTTCAAAGGAAGAAACTCTTGAAATATTAAAAGGACTTAGAGAAAAGTATGAACTTCATCATATGGTAAAAATAGAGGATGATGCTTTAGAGGCAGCTGTAGAACTATCAGACAGATATATATGTGATAGATTTATGCCTGATAAAGCAATTGATTTAATAGATGAGGCATCAGCAAAAGTAAGGATAGCAAATCTTATTTCACCTCCAGAAATAGGAGATTTAAAAAAGAATTTGGAGTTACTATCAAGGGACAAAGAAACTGCAATTAAGAGCCAAAGTTTTGAAAAAGCTGCTTATTTAAGAGATGAAGAAATGGAAATTAAGAATAAGCTAAGTTTATTAAGTGTTAATTATAATAACTTAGAATTTAATAATATAGTAAGTAGAACGGAAATAGCAAAAGTTGTTTCTGTTTGGGCTAAGATACCAGTAGAAAAATTAACAGAAGAGGAATCAGAAAGACTTCTAAGACTTGAAGAAGCTCTCCAAGAAAGGGTAATAGGGCAGGGAGAAGCTGTAACAACAATTTCTAAAGCTGTAAGAAGAGCTAGAGTTGGATTGAAAGATCCTAACAGACCAATAGGATCATTTATATTTTGTGGCCCAACTGGAGTTGGAAAGACAGAACTTTCTAATACTTTAGCTGAAGTTATGTTTGGAGATAGAAGAAGCTTAATAAGAATTGATATGTCAGAATACATGGAAAAGCATTCAGTATCAAGACTTATAGGAGCCCCTCCAGGGTATGTTGGTTATGAAGAAGGTGGCCAACTAACTGAAGCTATAAGAAGAAATCCGTATTCTGTAGTTTTATTAGATGAAATAGAAAAGGCCCATCCTGATGTTTTTAATATATTACTACAAATAATGGAGGATGGTAAACTTACAGATAGTAAGGGAAGGACAGTAAATTTTAAGAATACTATTATAATAATGACTTCTAATGTTGGTGCCCATAGTATTAAAAAGCAGAATTCGGTAGGCTTTATAAATGAAAAGAATATTGAAAATAGCGAATTTGAAAATATGAAAAAAATAATTATGGAAGAAGTTAAAAAACAATTTAAGCCAGAATTTTTAAACAGAATTGATGAAGTTATTGTATTCCGTAAATTAGTGGATAATGACATATTAAAAATAGTTAACTTAATGCTAAATAATACTATAAATAAACTTAAAGAGAGAAAGATAACAATTAACTTAAACGAAGATAGTAAAAAATTTTTAGTTAATAAAGGCGTTGATATAAATTATGGTGCAAGACCACTAAGAAGGATAATAGCCAAAGAGTTAGAGGATAAACTAAGTGAGGAAATGCTAAAGGGATGCATTAAAGGCGGAGATAATTTAGAAATTTATTGTGATGGTGAGGAACTTTGTATTAAGCATATATCATAGTATAGAAGAAGGTTTTCTATTAGAAAATCTTCTTTTTGTTTAATATATGCATATATTTTTAATACTTTTGAATATAAATTAGGGTTAAAACCATAGAACTAATAAAAATTATTACCTAAAAGTAGTTGCATTTTTAAAACTACAGGCATATAATTAATTATAAAGAATATACCCCTAGGGGGTAGGAGGGAAATATAATGAGTAAAGAAGTAAAACATAAAGAATTGATAATAATCGGTGGGGGACCAGCAGGTTTAACTGCTGCTATATATGCAACAAGATCAAAGTTAGATATGCTTTTATTAGAAGACCAAATATTAGGGGGTCAAGTAAGAAACAGTTATACAATTGAAAATTATCCTGGCTTTAAGAAAGTTTCAGGGATTGAGCTAGCAGATTTAATGCAACAACAAGCAGAAGAACTTGGATCCGAAATAGATGAATTCGATATGGTAGAGAGAGTAGATTTTAGTGGAGATGAAAAAATCGTTGAAACTAATAATTTTATATATAAAACAGATACAGTAATAATATCAACAGGAGCAGTTCCAAGAAAGTTACCTATTCCAAATGAAGAGAAGTTTTCAGGTAAGGGAATACATTACTGTGCAGTATGTGATGGAGCAATGTATGATGGGAAAATAATTGGAGTAGTTGGTGGAGGTAACTCTGCACTAGAAGAAGCTTTATTCTTAACAAGGTTTGCTTCTAAGGTATATATGATAAGAAGATTTGATTATTTCAAAGGTGAAAAAGCTACTATTGATGAAGTTATGAATCACCCTAAGATAGAAGTATTGTTTAATGAGGACTTAGTTGATGTAGATGGTGAAGATTTTGTTCAAAAAGCAATAATAAGAAATACAGTTGATGGAACAGAAAAAGAAATGGATATGGATGCTGTATTTGGATATATCGGAACAGAACCAAAAACAGCACACTTTAAAGATTACATTGAGTTAACAAATAGTGGATATGTAAAGACAGATGAGAGAATGAGAACAAATGTTAATGGTGTATTTGCAGCCGGAGATGTAAGAGAAAAAGAATATAGACAAATTACAACAGCAGTTGCTGATGGAACAATAGCAGCATTAGAAGCGGAAAAAGTTGTAGTTGAAAAAAAGAAAAATAGGAAATAATAATATCAAAATTATAATTTAAGTAAGGAGAATTATTATGATAAAAATATATTCAACATCATGGTGCCCATCCTGTATTAAAGCAAAAAGATTCTTTGATATGAAGGGTTGGGAGTATAAAGAAATTAATGTAGCTGATAAACACGAAGACAGAGAAGAGGTATTTAAGGTTTCAGGACAAAGAACAGTTCCTGTAATAGATATAGACGGAGAAATTATAGTTGGCTTTGATAAAAATAAAATAGAATTAGCGAAGAAGTAAGAGGGGATTAAAATGTTTAATTGTATAAGAGGCGAAGAATTAACATTCAAGAATTTAGTAGACGGTAAATGGATAACTAGTGATAGTAATAAGTTTATAGAAATATATTCACCAGTGGGAAATTGCTTAGTAGGAAAGGTTCCTTCAATGACAAGGGAAGAAGTAGATTTTGCAATAAAAAATGCAAAAGAAGCTCAAGTTGCGTGGAAGAGCGTTCCTGTTAATAAGAGAGCAGAAATATTATATAAGGCAGCTGACTTATTAATTGAAAAAGCAGATGAAATGTCAGATATAATGATGAGAGAAATTGGAAAAGATAAAAAGTCATCAGAATCAGAAATATTAAGATCAGCAGATTATATTAGATTTACAGCAGATACAGCTAAGAACTTATCAGGAGAAAGCATTCCAGGAGATAGCTTCCCAGGATTTAAGAAGAACAAGATTTCTTTAGTAACTAGAGAACCTTTAGGTGTAGTTTTAGCTATTTCACCATTTAATTATCCAATAAACTTAGCATCTTCAAAGATTGCACCAGCTTTAATTGCAGGTAATTCAGTAGTTTTAAAACCTGCAACTCAAGGAAGTCTTTGTGGATTATATTTAGCTAAAATATTTGAGCAAGCAGGAGTTCCAGCAGGGGTATTAAATACTGTTACTGGAAGAGGTAGTGAAATAGGAGATTATATAGTAACTCATCCTTCAATAGATTTTATAAACTTTACTGGAAGTACAGAAGTAGGTACTAGAATTTCAAAGATAACTAGTATGGTACCATTATTAATGGAACTAGGTGGTAAAGATGCAGCTATTGTATTAAAAGATGCAGATTTAGATTTAGCAGCTTCTAATATTGTTTCTGGAGCATATTCTTATTCAGGACAAAGATGTACTGCTGTTAAGAGAATATTAGTAATAGACGAAGTTGCAGATAAATTAGTTGAAAAAGTTAAAGAAAAAGTTGAAAAATTAAAAGTTGGAAATCCAGTTGATGGAGCAGAAGTTGTTCCACTAATAGACAATAAATCAGCAGATTTTGTATGGGAACTTATTGAAGATGCTAGAGAAAAAGGTGCTCATTTATTAGTTGGTGGTAAGAGAGAAGAAAACTTAATTTACCCAACATTATTTGACTATGTAACAACAGATATGAGATTAGCATGGGAAGAACCATTTGGTCCAGTATTACCTATAATAAGAGTTAAGGATAAAGATGAAGCAATTGAAATTGCTAATAAATCTGAATATGGATTACAATCATCAGTATTTACTGAAAATATTAATGAAGCTTTCGATGTAGCAGATAAATTAGAAGTTGGTACTGTTCAAGTTAATAATAAAACTGAAAGAGGACCAGACCATTTCCCATTCTTAGGTGTTAAGGCATCTGGAATTGGAACTCAAGGAATAAAATATTCAATAGAAGCTATGTCAAGACCAAAGGC
Organism: Clostridium sp.; assembly: GCF_021443865.1. Lineage (GTDB taxonomy): Bacteria > Bacillota > Clostridia > Clostridiales > Clostridiaceae > Clostridium. Next base: position 13,952 of record NZ_JABUTB010000003.1, on the reverse strand, counting down.
TACTGTAATTAATATAGGTAGATAGTTAGTACTTGTATATAGTATAAAATCTCGAAGAGAGCTTATAAAATAAAATATTTTCAAAAAGGAGTTGTATTTCAGCTCCTTTTTGAATTTAAAAACTAATAAATTGTATAAAAAAAGAAGTAGTTAAAAAACTACTTCTTTTTAATTCTTATTTTATAACACCATAAATTATAGGTGGTTATGTTTTAAAAATTAATTGTTTAATGCTTTATCTATAGCATTTTTATCAAAACCAACGATAACTGTACCATTGATATCTAAAACAGGAACTCCCATTTGTTTTGACTTGTTTATCATTTCATCTCTAGCAGTCATATCTTCTTGAACATTAAGTTCTTCAAAGTCTACACCTACTGATTTTAAGTAGTTTTTTGCTTTTACACACCATGGACAAGTATTTGTACTATAAACTTTAACCATTTGTAATCCTCCTTTTAATTATCAAAAGATAATCAATATTAACTAACATTAAGTTTACACCATTTCATAAAATAATTCAATATATATAGTATATTTTATTAAAAATAAAGAATGTGGTATCATATAAGTTAAAGACTAATTTATTTAATGACATTTTGATTATCTAAGTTAGAATTAAGAATCATATTATCTAAAGAATTATCTTTAGAATTAAAAAATAATTCTTCTGATAAATTTTTAGATTTATCTTCACGTAATACATTTTTTGAAGGTATATTGGAAAAATAATTTCTATTAATCATTATAGCATCTCCTTTTCGGTTATATATAATTATTTTTCCAAAAAATTTATAATTTATAACAATCTAAAAAATTAACAAACTGGTCTAGACATCTATAACAATTTTGAATATAATAGTTTTAGGAGGATTAACAATGATAGATAAAAGTAGCCCAATTCCTGTATATTACCAATTAAAAAATGATTTAATATCTAAGATTTCCGAAGGAGTATGGAAACCTGGAGATTGTATATCAAGTGAAAGAGAGTTTTGTGAAATATACGGAGTTAGTAGAATGACCATTAGACAGGCTATTGGCGAACTTGTACAAGAGGGAGTACTTCTTAGAATTAAAGGAAAAGGAACCTTTGTATGTGAGCAAACATTTAAGCAAAAGGATATGATGAGCTTTAGTGAGATAGTAAAGCAAATGGGAAAAACATTAAGATCTGAAATAGTTGAATTTAAAAAAATATCAACACCAGAAGACTTAACTGATATCTTTTTATTAGATGAATTATACAAAATAACTAGAAAGCGTATAGTTGATGAAGAATGTGTTGCAATAGAAAAAGTTTATATACCTGTAGATTATTGTGGGTATATAGATGAAGAAATGCTAAAGGGATCATTATTCAAAATTCTTGAAGGCTTTGGTTATAAGGTTGATTATTCTCAATCATCAATAGTTTCAGTTATTATGGATGATGAATTAAAAGAAGTTTTCAGCGTTAATCAACAAGTGCCTATGCTAAAAATTATTAGTAAAACTTATGATTTAAATGATAAGTTAATATTTTTAGAAGAGGCTATATATAGATCAGATAAATTTACTTTGGAAGTTAATATATCGAGAAGAGAGGGAAAAATACGATGAAGGTAATAGTTACAAAGAATTATGATGAATTAAGTAAAGTTGCTGCAAAGGAAATGGCAAAGGTAGTTAAAAATAATCCTAAAGCTATATTAGGATTAGCAACAGGTGGATCACCTATGGGTATGTATAAAGAATTAATTAGAATGAATAAAGATGGTGAAATTGACTTCTCTAAGGTTACTACTGTAAATTTAGATGAATATGTTGGCTTAAGTGGAGATCATCCTCAAAGCTATAGATACTTTATGAATGAAAATTTATTTAATCATATAAATATAGATAAGAACAATACTTATGTTCCAAATGGATTAGCAGAAAATATCGAAGAAGAATGTAAAAATTATGATGAAAAGATAGCTAATTTAGGTGGTACAGATCTTCAATTATTAGGAATAGGTAATAATGGACATATAGCATTTAATGAACCAGATGAAGACTTAGTGGCAGGAACACACTTAACTGGTTTAACACAAGATACTATAGAAGCGAATGCTAGATTCTTTGATTCAATAGATGAAGTTCCAAAGACTGCACTTACAATGGGACTTGGTGGAATAATGAAATCAAAGAAGATAATTGTTATAGCAAGTGGAGAATCTAAAGCAGAAGCAGTAAAGGCTATGGTAAAGGGAAAAATAAGCACAAATATGCCTGCATCAATGTTACAAATGCATAGAGATGTAGTTATTATAGTTGATGAAGAAGCGGCTAAATTATTATAAAATTACAATAATGTTTAAAGATTTAAAGGAATTGCAATAATGTAAATATTGTAGTTCTTTTTTTATATACCGAGTTATATAAAAAATTGGTTTTTATATTTTCTTATGATATAGTATTTATAGTAATTTAATAAAGATTTTTATAATAAAATAAATAGAATTGGTAGGTAAATTTTATGGCAAAGATTAAATCCATGTTTGTTTGTCAAGAATGTGGATATGAGTCCCCTAAATGGCTAGGGAAATGTCCAGATTGTAATAAATGGAATACCTTAGTTGAAGAAATTAAGGAAACACATAAAGAAGCAAAATCTAAAGTAAACAATATAAGAGTAATAGAAAATATGCCAAAGAGCATAAGAGATATAAAGTCAGGTGAAAAGGAAAGATATGACACTGGACTAAAAGAATTAAATAGAGTTTTAGGTGGTGGATTAGTAAGAGGTTCATTAACATTAATATCAGGAGATCCTGGGATAGGTAAATCTACACTTCTTCTACAAACAGCAGACTCTATTTCAAAAAATTATGGTAAGGTTTTATATGTTTCTGGAGAAGAATCCGAAGAGCAAATCAAAATTAGAGGTGATAGGTTAGGCGTTAATGCAGAGTCACTTTATATATTATCTGAAACTAATTTAGATTTAATAGAAGCATATATTAATGAGATAAAGCCTGTATTTGTAATTATAGATTCCATTCAAACTGTATATAAGGAATCTATTACTTCAGCACCAGGAAGTGTATCTCAAGTTAAAGAGTGTTCTAATGCTATTATGAGAATAGGTAAAAATCAAGGGATACCATTATTTATAGTTGCACATGTAACTAAGCAAGGTGAATTAGCAGGTCCAAGAGTATTAGAGCATATGGTAGATACAGTTTTATATTTTGAAGGTGAACGTACAGAAGAATTTAGAGTTCTTAGAACTATGAAGAATCGTTTTGGTACTACTAGTGAGATTGGTGTCTTTGAAATGGCTGAAGAAGGATTAAAGGAAATATATGATCCTTCGAGAATATTCCTAGAGGATACTAATTTTAACCAAGAGGGTTCTGTAGTAATAGGTATTATGGAAGGTACTAGACCTATACTAGTAGAAATGCAAGCTTTGGTTAGTGAAAGTAACACTCATTTAGCTAGTAGGACTGCTGTAGGTATAGATAATCAAAGGTTAAGACTTATATTAGCGGTATTAGAAAAGAAATTAAGAGTTCCTTTTTATAAATACGATGTTTATGTAAATGTAGTTGGGGGGCTTACCTTAGATGGGACTACTGGAGATTTAGGATTAGCATTAGCATTATTATCTAGTGTTAAAAATACAGGATTAAAACTTCAAAGAACAGTTATAATTGGGGAAGTAGGATTAACAGGCGAAATTAGGCCTATCTCTTCATGTGATAGATTAATTAAAGAAGCTGAAAAAATGGGTTTTGAAAATGCTATTATTCCTGAAAGAAATAGGGATAAAGTTGCTGGAAGTAATATAAATATAATAGGTGTAAGTAATTTAAGAGAGGCTATAAATAAGATATTCTAACAGATTGGGTGAGTATATGAGGATAAAAGATGACGAAGAAATAAAAAGTATATTAAAACTTATGAGTCCGGGAACAGCATTAAGGGAAGGTTTAGAAAATATCTTAAGAGCTAAAACTGGAGGACTTATAGTTATTGGCGATAATGAAGAAGTTATGAAGATAGTAGATGGTGGATTTAATATAAATTCAGAGTATTCACCAGCCTATGTTTATGAATTAGCAAAGATGGATGGAGCTATTGTTCTTAGCAGTGATTTAAAGAGAATAATTTATGCTAATACACAATTAGTTCCTGATCATACTTTAAGCACATATGAAACTGGTACTAGACATAGAACAGCCAATAGAGTAGCAAAACAAACTGGGAATATTGTAATAGCAATTTCTCAAAGAAGAAATATTATTACTATTTATAAGGGCGATTTAAAGTATGTACTTCAAGAAAGCAGCGTAATTTTAGCAAGAGCAAACCAAGCGATACAGACATTAGAAAAATACGTAAATGTTCTAGATAGAGTAATTAATAATCTTAACCTATTAGAATATCAAGACTTAACTACTATTTTTGATGTAGTTACAGCTATTCAAAGAACTGAAATGGTAATGAGAATAGTAGAAGAAATAAAAAGATATATAGTTGAGCTTGGAAATGAAGGAAGACTAATATCAATGCAATTAAGTGAACTTATAAGATTTATTGAAAGAGATGGAATACTTTTAATAAGAGATTATTGCAAAGGAGATATGGATTATCATGAAATATATAATGGAATCCAAAGGCTTACTGCAGAAGAACTTGTTGACTTAGACTTAATAGCAAAATTATTAGGATACTCTTCAGTGTCATTAACAGATACATTAATTTCACCAAAAGGTTTTAGAATATTATTTAAGGTTCCTAGAATACCTGTTTCGGTAATAGAAAATCTTGTGAGACATTTTAAAGAACTTAAATATGTAATTGAAGCTGATACTAATGCCTTGGATCAAGTTGATGGTATTGGTGAGGCAAGAGCTAAAGCAATAAGAAGCGGACTTAAAAGAATAAAAGAGCAGATATATCTAAAAAATGAAATTTAGTAATTTTATGTATAAAAGTAAATTAAATAGATAATAATAAAAAAGCAGGAGCCAACCTGCTTTAAACTTATCTAAATGTAAACTTTCCCAATAGATTTATTTTATTTTCTTCTTTTAAAAGTATGTCATATAAATTTAATTCTAAACAATTACATAAGGAAGTAAGATAAAATATATTATTTCCTATTTCAGTTTCGATAATATCACGACAATTATCACAAAGGGTACCTTGAATTTGAGTACTCAAAGAAGGAGTTAAACTATTATCGCTATTAAAAGCGTTTTGCTTTTTAGCGGAAATTTCAATACAGCCACAATTTGTTACAGATTTAGCTAATGCTCTAGTAACTCTAGCATTTGATTCATTTAATTTAGTCATTATATCTAGAATACTCCTATGACGTAATAAAGAATCATCTACGTCATTTTGAAAATTATCAAAAATTATATCTTTCATATACATCAACTCCTTAAAATTTACGGCTGTTGTTTATGATTATTATAGTGTTAAAAGGAAGTGTAATTAACTTAAATTTATAATAAATTAATTATATGATTATTTATAGGGGGTATTTTAAATTAATAAGATTTTAATAAATATTCATTTTAGATAATACCTTTATATGGTATAATTAATAAAAAATAAAAATATATAGGAGGTGACAATATGTTAAAAAAGATTATAAGAGTTATATTTACCATTATAGGTTTAATAAGCGGGTATATTTTAAGCGGCGTCTTAATAAATATAAAGCTTATAAGTGACTTATCTTTTTTATCAGAAACCATTGCAATTATATCTTTTCGTGTTCTTATAACTTTATTAATTGGAATTATTCTTTATTTTATTTCCCCGAGTATATATGACTCTATTTTGAAGTCTATTGAATATATAGAAAAAAATATTCAAAGGTTTACAGCGACGGAAATTATATATGGAATACTTGGAGCATTTATATCTCTAATAATAACATCATTAATAGGACTACCATTAAATAGTATAGATTTATTTGGATTAGGACCCATACTATTTGTATTATTAAATTTAATATTTGCTATAATATTTGCTAGCATTTTTATAGAGAAAAGAGATGATATATCAAATGTTCTTAGCAATTTAAAAAAGAATAGTATTAGGGATAAAAAGGCTAAGGTAGCTGTTAAGAATAATCCAAAAGTATTAGATACGTCAGTAATAATAGATGGAAGAATTTTTGATATATGCCAAACTGGTTTTATAGAAGGACCTTTAGTGATTCCTAACTTTGTTTTAGATGAGTTAAGACATATATCAGACTCAGCAGATTCTCTTAAAAGAAATAGGGGAAGAAGAGGTCTTGATATACTAAATAAGATTCAAAAGGAATTAGATATTGAAACTCAAATTTGGGAAGGTGATTTCCCAGAAATTCAAGAAGTAGATAGTAAGTTATTAAAGCTTGCCCAAGTATTAAAGGGAAAAGTAATAACTAATGATTTTAACTTAAATAAAGTTGCGGAATTCCAAGGAGTTCCAGTGCTTAACATCAATGAACTTGCTAATGCAATTAAACCAATAGTTCTTCCAGGAGAAGAAATGAAGGTAGTAGTAGTTAAAGATGGTAAGGAAGCAACTCAAGGAATAGGTTACCTAGATGATGGAACCATGATAGTTGTTGAAGGCGGAAGAAGATATATGGGTGAACAAATTATAGTAATAGTAACATCTGTATTACAAACAGCAGCTGGAAGAATGATATTTGCAAAACCAAAAGATGAGTAGGTAGGTGTTTAGATGATTAGTGCTATAATTTTAGCTGGTGGAAAAGGCAAGAGGATGGGTGCTAACATTAGCAAGCAATATATAGAACTTAAAGGTAAACCTATACTATACTATACAATAAAGAGATTTTCTGAAGCTAAAGATATAGATAAAATTATTTTAGTATTGCCAAAGGATGAAATAGATTATTGTAAAGAAGAAGTATTGAATAAATATTCCTTAAGGGTAGATTTAATAGTTGAGGGTGGAAAAGAGAGACAAGATTCAGTTATTAATGCTCTAGATAAACTTGTTGATGATGAAATAGTTTTGATTCATGATGGAGCAAGACCTTTTACTTCACAAAGAATAATAGATGAAGGTATAAAGTATGCAAGACTTTATGGAGCATCAGCACCTGGAGTGATGCCGAAGGATACTATAAAAATAAAGGATAATAACAATTTTTCTCTTTCTACTCCAGATAGAAATACTTTAGTAGCTATTCAAACTCCTCAAGTATTTAAACTTAATATAATTAAGGAATGTCATAGAAGAGTAAAAGAAGAAAATATAAAGGTTACTGATGATACTATGGTAGTTGAACAATATGGTAATAAGGTGTATCTGTATGAAGGGGACTATACTAATATTAAGGTAACCACTCCAGAGGATTTAATATTAGCAGAAAAGCTTATATAATCTTGAAAGGTAGTATATTGACATAATATTTGCAAGAATATATAATTAATTAAGCTATAATTAAATAGGTTTAAAACATTGAAGAAGAATAGTAAAATCCGCTTTTTCAGAGAGAAAATTCATGGGCTGTAAGATTTTCAATAGGATTTGAACCAGCTTTGGAGTTGTAGGTAAAAACTATCGGTTTAATATCGTTAAAATTATTAGAGCACAAATTTAGGTGGTACCGCGATATAAGTTCGCCCTAATTAATTAGGGGGAGCTTTTTTTATTTATAAAATTATAAAAAATATATCCGAAAAGTATTTTTTAGTTTGATTTTATATTTATTATTAAAAATGGATAAACATTATATAAGATAATTTATAAATTTTATTATACAAATCACTTAAATTTTATGTAAATAATATTAGTTTTGAATATAATGATAAGAATAATAGGAGGAACAAATAATGAAAATGTCTAATATGTTAGTATCAACATTAAGGGAGGTTCCAGCTGAAGCTGAAATTAATAGCCATAAGTTAATGTTAAGAGCTGGTATGATAAGAAAGATGGCATCAGGAATATATAACTATATGCCATTAGGATTAAAAGTTCTAAAGAAGGTAGAAGACATAATAAGAGATGAAATGAATGAGGCTGGAGCGCAAGAATTCTTAGCGTCAGCAGTATTACCAGCAGAACTTTGGCAAGAATCAGGTAGATGGGATGTTTATGGGGAAGAAATGTTCAGACTTAAAGATAGAAATAATAGAGATTTCTGTTTAGGGCCAACTCATGAAGAAGTATTTACTGATATAGCTAGAAATGAAATTAAATCTTATAAGCAATTACCAGTAAATCTTTATCAAATCCAAACTAAGTATAGAGATGAAAGAAGACCAAGATTCGGAGTTATGAGATCTAGAGAATTCATAATGAAGGATGCTTATAGTTTTGATAAGGATCAAGAAGGATTAGATGTTTCTTATAATAAGATGAGAGATGCATATATAAAAATATTTAGTAGATGTGAAATAGATGCTAAACCAGTTGAAGCTGATTCAGGAGCAATTGGTGGTTCAAATTCAGCAGAATTTATGGTTAAATCAGAAGTAGGAGAAGATGATGTAGTTTTCTGTACAGCATGTGATTATGCAGCTAATATAGAAAAGGCACCATCAACTGTAGAAAAAGCTGAATTAGAAGAATTAAAGGAATTAGTTAGAACTGAAACACCTAATGTTAAAACAATAGAAGAATTAGTTAAATTCTTTAATACAACAGAAAAAAAATTTGCTAAAACTTTAATATTTAATGCCGATGATAAAATAGTTGCAGTTATGGTAAGAGGCGATAGAGAAGTTAATGAAGTTAAGGTAAGTAATGCTTTAGGTGGAGTAGTTAATTTAAATATGGCTACACCAGAAGAAGTATTTAAAGTAACTAATGCACAAGTTGGATTTGCTGGACCTATAAATATAAAGGTGGATACTTTATTAGTTGATGAAGAAGTTGCTAATATGTACAATTTTATTGTAGGTGCAAATGAAACAGGATACCATATTGAAAATGTAAACTACGGTAGAGATTTTGAAGGTGTAATAGGCGACTATAGAAATATAACTGAAGGGGAAAAGTGCCCAGTTTGTGGTGTTAAAGTAACTATATCAAGAGGAACAGAAGTAGGTCATATATTTAAGCTTGGAACAAAATATTCAGAAGCTATGAAGGCTACTTTTATAGACGAAAATGGTAAAGAAAAGCCATTTATAATGGGGTGTTATGGAATAGGTGTAACTAGAACTATGGCATCAATAATAGAACAACATAACGATGAAAATGGAATAGTGTGGCCTTTATCTGTAGCACCATATCATGTAAATGTGATACCAGTAAATATAAAAGATGAAGAGCAAATGAAAATTGCTAATAAGATTTATAATGAATTAAAAGAAATAGGTGTTGATGCAGTTCTAGATGATAGAAATGAAAGAGCTGGAGTTAAGTTTAAGGATTCAGACTTAATGGGAATACCTATGAGAATTACAGTAGGAAAGAAAATTTCAGAAGGTGAAGTTGAATTTAAACTTAGAACATCTGATATGGAAAATGTTAAAATTGAAGATGTATTAGATAAGGTAAGAGAAGAGTTTAAAAGGAATAAATTATCTGTTAGATAAGGAGGCGATTAAATGAAAATTTATAATAGCTTAACTAGAAAAAAGGAGGAGTTTGTACCGATTACTCCAGGAGAAGTTAAGATGTATGTTTGTGGACCTACTGTTTATAATTATTTTCATATAGGAAATGGTAGAACATTTATAGTTTTTGATACTATTAGAAGATATCTAGAATATAGAGGATATAACGTTAAATTTGTTCAAAACTTTACTGATATAGATGATAAAATGATTAGAAAAGCTAATGAAGAAGGAACAACAGTTGCTTGCGTTGGTGATAAATATATAGATGAATATTATAAAGATGCTGATGGACTAAATATAAAAAGAGCATCAGTTAATCCAAGAGCAACCGAGTATATAAAAGACATTATAGATTTTATAGAAGGATTAGTAGATAAAGGCTATGCCTATGAAGTTGATGGAGATGTTTATTTTAGAACTAAGCAATTTGATGGCTATGGAAAACTTATAAAACAAAGTTTAGAAGACCTTCAATCTGGAGCTAGAATAAATATAGATGAAAGAAAGGAAGATCCTATGGATTTTGCTTTATGGAAATCTCAAAAGCCAGGAGAACCTGCTTGGATAAGTCCTTGGGGCTTAGGAAGACCAGGATGGCATATAGAATGCTCATGTATGGCTAAAAAATTACTTGGAGAAACTATAGATATTCATGCAGGTGGTATGGACTTAGCCTTCCCACACCATGAAAATGAGATAGCTCAAAGTGAAGCATTAACAGGAAAAACTTTCGCTAACTATTGGATGCATTCAGCTTATTTAAATGTTAATAATCAAAAGATGTCTAAATCTCTAAATAATTTTTTAACTGCAAGGGATGCTCTTGAAAAATATGATTCAGATGTAATTAGATTTTTAATGTTATCTGCACATTACAGAGTTCAATTAAATTTTAGTGATGATTTATTAGAATCAGCAAAGGCTTCAGTAGAAAGGTTATATAATGCTGTTGCAAATCTTGAAAATTTAATTAATGAGGTTAAAAATGAAAAGATGGATAGCAATGAAGAAAGTTATTTAAAATCTTTAGATGTATATAGACAAAGATATATAGATAAGATGGATGATGATTTTAATACAGCAGATGCTATTACAGCTATATTTGATTTAATTAAAGATATAAATACAAATATATCTATTGAGTCTTCTAAGGCGCTTTGTCAAAAAGCTCTAGAGTTAATTAGAGAACTTGGAAATCCATTAGGAATACTTCAAAAGTCTACTAAGGGTAGCTTAGAGGATGAAATAGAAAAGTTAATTGAAGAAAGACAACAAGCTAGAAAAAATAGAGATTTTGCACTAGCAGATAAAATAAGAGATGATTTAAAAGCTAGGAATATAATTTTAGAAGATACACCTCAAGGTGTTAGATGGAAAAAAATAAATTAATATATAGGCTGCATTTTGCAGCCTTTATTTAAAGGAGAAGAATATGTTAGAGGATTTAAGAATTAGAGAATTTAGTAAGGAAGAAGCTAGGCAATTAAATCCTTTGCAGTTGGCACTTATAGGGGATGGTGTTTTTGAAATATATATAAGAAACTTTATACTATCAAATCAAACAGATCTTTCTGCACATAAGATGCATATAAAGGCTATTGGATATGTAAAGGCAAAAAGTCAATCTGCCATAATGCATAGTATAGAAAATGATTTAACAGAAGAAGAAATGTATATTTATAAAAGAGGAAGAAATGCAAAATCTGCTACTGTTCCCAAGAATGCAAATGTAATAGATTATAGAAATGCAACAGGATTTGAAGCTTTAATAGGTTTCTTATACTTGACAGGAAATAAGGAAAGACTATTTAATATATTAGAAAAGTCTACTGAAATATAGTTAACATAAGGTGAGAAAAGTATATAATATAGATAAGGAGTGATTATTATGACTAAAGGAACAAGAGAAGCAAGAATGAGAGCTAGAATGGAAAGAGAAATGACAGAAAATAATCAAAGACCTTCTAAAAGACAGTTTTCTAAAGATAATAGAAAAGGTATGACGGATATAGATAATGAAACAAATGAGGCAGAAGTTAGAGAAGATTTAATTATTGGTAGAAATGCTGTTATGGAAGTATTAAAAAGTGACAGAACAATTGAAGCAATATATATATCTAACACACATATGGAAGGCTCTATAAAGGCTATAATAAATATGGCTAGAGATAAGGGGTTAGTATTAAAAGAAGTAGATAGAAAGAAATTAGATTTTATGAGTGGTGGAACTAACCATCAAGGAGTAATAGCTCAAGTTACACCATTTAAGTATTCTGAAATAGCTGATATTCTTAATGTAGCAAAGAAAAGAGGTCAAGATCCATTTATAGTTATTTTAGATGAAATTGAAGATCCTCACAATTTAGGTTCTATAATAAGAACAGCTGAATTATGTGGCGTACATGGTATTATAATACCAAAGAGAAGAAATGTTGGTATTACATCAACTGTATATAAATGTTCTGTAGGAGCTATAGAGCATATGAGAATAGCTAAAGTAACAAATATAAATGCAGCAATAGATGAGCTAAAGAGGGCTGGTTTATGGATATATGGAGCAGATATAGCAGGTGATGAATATAGCTATCAAGTTAATTTTAATGGACCCTGTGCAATGGTTATAGGAAGTGAAGGAAGAGGAATATCTAAGCTTACCTTGAAAAAGTGTGATAAATTAGTTAAAATCCCTATGGTAGGGAAAATAAATTCTTTAAATGCTTCAGTTGCAGGTGGTATAATGATGTATGAAATATTAAAAGGAAGGCTAGCAAAATAGCTTGTCCTAAAGAGGTATAATTTGAAGATAATGTTTATTGATGGGTATAACGTTATAAATAGCTGGCCCAACTTAAAAGTTCAGAAGGATTATAGCTTTGATGGAGCCAGACAAACTTTAATAGATAGTTTACATAATTATTCAGTCTATGAAGGGTGTAAAATTATAATTGTTTTTGATGCCCATAAGGTAAATAGAAGCATTGAAAAGAAGGAAGCTATTAATAATAATATCAGTATAGTTTTTACCAAGGATGGCGAAACAGCTGATTCCTATATAGAAAGAGAAGTTCATAATCTAGGTAGAAGGTATGAAGTATATGTCGTTACCTCAGACTGGCTTGAGCAACAAACTATTTTTCAAAGAGGAGCAGTAAGAATTTCTTCCATTGAATTTTATAATGAGGTTCTTGATACAGAAAATAGAATAAAAAGAAAAACCTTAAAAAATACTAATTTATCAAACAAAAATAATTTATTAGATAATATTAATGATGATATATTAGAAAAACTTGAAGCTATGAGACGAAGCAAATAATATATTGTAACATGAGAATTTGTAATATGAGAATTTATACAGGCATTAAAAGGGGGGATATATAGTGGAGAGCGCTAGAAGAAAAGAAGGTTTATTTGTTGAATTTGAAAATAAACTTGATGAAGAAGTGGTTGATGATGCTAAGAAAGGTGACTGTAGAGCTCAAGAATATTTGATTTCAAAATATGAGAGCTTTGTAAAGGCTAAAGCAAAATCATATTTTCTTATTGGAGCTGACAAAGAAGATATTTATCAAGAGGGTATGATAGGATTATATAAGGCTATAAGAGATTTTAAAGCTGACAAGTTAACTAGTTTTAAAGCTTTTGCAGAGATTTGTGTCACTAGACAAATAATAACTGCTATAAAAACTGCCACGAGACAGAAACATATACCTCTTAACACATATATATCTTTAAACAAACCAATATATGAGGAAGACTCAGATAGAACATTGATTGATGTTCTATCAGAACTAAAGATTACTGATCCAGAGGAACTCATTATAGGCAAAGAGCAAATAAAACATATTGAAGGAGAAATGGCAAAGGTACTTTCTGATCTTGAAATGGAGGTTCTTCAATCTTATTTAGATGGGAAATCTTATCAAGAAATAGCTTGTGATTTAGATAGGCAAGCAAAGTCTATTGATAATGCACTTCAAAGAGTTAAGAGGAAGTTAGAAAAATGTCTTTATTATGAAAAATAAGTCATTAAATTTTTATTGACAAATTTTTTGAATAATAGTAAACTTTATAATTGGTATATTAAAATGTAGACCAAAAAAATTAAGATGGAAATGCTCACGTAGCTCAGTAGGTAGAGCGTCGCCTTGGTAAGGCGGAGGTCGTCGGTTCAATCCCGATCGTGAGCTCCAATATAGTTGAGCGCTCACTAAGTGTGATTATTGTAATTAATTTGCTTTGATCTTTGTAGTGGGCTCAATATATTAACCAATAAGCTAGAAAACGCTAGGCAAAGTTTATTACAAAGATTAAAGGAGGATTTTACAATGGCAAAGCAAAAATTCGAAAGAAGCAAACCACACGTAAACA
>NZ_JABUTB010000039.1 GCF_021443865.1 Clostridium sp. | reverse complement strand
TATCACCATTTATATTAACTTCTCCCTTATCGCAATTTATAATATTAGTTAATATATTAAAAATTGTACTTTTTCCACTTCCTGAAGGTCCAAGTATTGAAACTAGCTCACCTTCATTTACTTCCATATTAATATCCTTTAATATTTCCATATCATCAAAGGACTTAGAAATATTTTTTAGTAAAATCTTATTTTGATAAGAATTCATTTGTATAAGCCTCACTTGCTTTCATTTCCTTACTTATTAGTTTATTATCATATAAGAATTTAGTATAGTTATCCCATACACTATCCTTCATTTCTCCCCAAACAGCAGTATCTTCCATATACTTATCAGCAAGGTACTTTTGACTTTCTATTGCTAGGTCTTCACTTATTTCAGGAACCTTACTTACTAATATTTTTGCTGCTTCTTCTGGATTTAAAATTGCATCTTTGTATCCTTTAGTAGTAGCCTCCATAAATTTCTTAGCTAAATCTTTTTTATTATTTACTGTATCCTCAGTTGTAGCAATAATAGGTGTATAATAGTCTAACGCTGGATCTAAATCCCTAACAGGAATATAATTTATATCAAAATTTCTTAGCTTTGCTTGAATATTAGTCCACGCTTCAAAAGTCCATTCAAAATCTAAATTATTTTTAGTTGCTATAAAGAAATCCTCTGTACCTGCATCTACAATCTTTAATTTACTAAAATCAGCTCCATTTTTGTCCATGATAGCCTTTAGTATAGCCTCTTCTGATGGACTTCCCCATCCACCATAAACCTTATTTTCAAAGTCTTTTACAGTTTCTATACCCTTTTCTTTAGGTGATGCAAAACCAGATGTATTATGTTGTATTATAGCTCCTATTGCCATAACTGGTAATGGACTATCTGATGTTCTAGCATAAGTTAAATCTTCTTGATAACTTACTGCGAAATCTCCTTTGCCTGCTGCTAATAATTGAAGAGATGAGCCTTCTGATGGTTGTATTATTTCAACATCTAATCCTAAATCCTCATAATATCCATTTTCCTTTGCTACATAAAATCCTGTGTGATTAGTATTAGGTGTCCAATCTAATATTAAGGTAACCTTTTGTAAATCTCCTTCTTTCCTAGTTTCCTTATTACTACAGCCTGCAAATAAAGTTAATGCTGCTACTGATGCTAAAACTACTGATAATAATTTCTTTTTTATCAATATTTCCACCTCCAATTAATTTTTTCTTTCCGTACTTTTTTTTCATTATTCCAAGGAGTAAATACTTTTTCCATAACTGAAACTAAAACAAATATAGCCATACTTATGATAACTATAATTACAATTGCTGCAAACATCTTATCTAAGGCGTAGGCACTTCTTGCTCTAGTCATATATACCCCTAGACCCTTATCTCCTCCAAGCCATTCACCAATTACAGCCCCCATAATACTATAAGTAGCTGCAATTCTCATTCCTGAGAAGAAATTTATCATTCCATAAGGAAGTTTTAAATGCATAAATATATTAAGTTTAGATGCTCCCATTAATTTAAAATGATTTATTAAATCTTTATCTACGCCTTCTAATCCATCCACTATACTTATTACTATTGGGAAAAAGCATACAATTACAACTACAATTATTTTAGGTAAATATCCAAATCCAAACCATATAATAAATAATGGTGCTAAAGCAATAGTTGGTATAGTTTGTGATATTACTAAAACTGGGTAAAGTGCTTTTTTTATTAGTGGTGCCATATCCATAATTACAGCTAATACTATAGAAAGGACAATAGCTATTAAAAATCCCACAAAGCCTTCATATAATGTGGCTAATATATGCGGTATCATAACTTTAAAGTCACTAACTAAAACCTTAATTACATCTGTAGGTGTTGGCATTATATATTTTTCTATACCACCTGCTCTAACAACAGCTTCCCATAAGCTTAGTAAAATTATAATAAATATTATAGGTGCAAGTTTATTTCCTATATTTCTCGATTTTTTCATCCATAGTCACGCCTTCTTCTTTATAGTCTATTTTAACCATAGAGCATACTCTTAATGCCCCTTCTTCTGTGCATATCTTTTGAGCATTCTTTACTATCTCTAGTAAAATATCTAGTTCTCCTTCCATTGTGGTTTCCATTGCTCCAACTTCATACTTTACTCCAGTAGAAGCAATATATTCAATAACCTTGTCCACTACAGAATAAAGCCTCTCTTCAGGTACTGAAGGTATTACTTGAAGGCTTACATTACATAATGACATAAAATTCCCTCCTTTTTCTATAATTAACTTAAATAATTTATCTTAAATCTGATAAAGTAAATTGTTAAAAGAAAAAACAGCATCCTAATATAAGAATGCTGCTTAATAGCTTAATTTGTAATTGAAACAATACTAATCTCCCTACGTTGGCATTATCCAAATCAGGTTTATGGGTCAAAATGGTCACAATTTTATCTCAGACAGTTCCCTGCCCCCCCAGTTAAATTATTAAGTTTATATATTCATTTTATTCATTTTGGTTATTATTGTCAAGCTAATTAATAATAATTATTATTTAATGATTATATAATAGTTTTTTTCTTTATGCCATATATAACAAGCATTTAAAATTCTCTTCAACAATAGTTAATAGCTTTTCTATACTAATTCCCCTATATCTAGATACCCTTTCATAAACTTTTATTATTTCACTTGGATATCCATACTCTCCATTAACCCATTCTAAGGCAGTTGGCCCATCTGTTTCTATAAGTAACTTATCTATTGGTACTTTACTTAATACCTCATAAGTTTTTTCTGTGTATCCTATATCTACACTAATTGTAAAATAACATCCTAGTTCTATGAACTTTTCTAATATCTTAATATCACCGCTATACCAATGGATTATTACTTTATTATAATTATGTTTTTTTAGAGTCTTATATATTTCGTCTTCTGCATCTTTGGTATGAAGACTTACAACTTTATTTCTCTTAATACTTTCTTCAAGTATAAAATTAAATATTTTTCTTTGCCCCTCAAAGGTACTTTTATCTTCTACCCAAAGATAGTCTAATCCTATTTCACCTATAATTTTACTTTCTTCAATATAGGGTATAAGCTCCTGTAAATCTCCTTTATACTCTGCTGCCTTCCAAGGATGTATACCAAAACAAGGTATAATAAATTTACTTTTCTTACTGTATTCTTTATTTTTAATATAGCTTTCTATATTCATACTATTTGCTAAAACTAATATTTTATTTTTATTTATATCTTCAATAGCCTTATCTATATTATTTTCAAAAAAATCTAAATGTGTATGAGAATCTATGTACATATTACCTCCTTTATAAATAAATATTTTCTTTGCTTATTTTCAAGTCTTTAATGTTACAAATATAATTTCTGGACTATTAAATATCCTTACTGGAAATAAACTATATCTATATTATTACTAGTATACCATTTACATTTATTAATTTTAACATAAAAAGGATTCTATATCTTACTATGATTAACCCCCTTTTCACTGTCATATTTTAAATTTAAACTTTTATCATAAATTAGTTCAATTTTCATTCCGTTATCAGCTACAAAAAAGCAATAGGCATATTTTCATTTGGTGAAAATTCTCTTTCACCTTTCATAAATTACAAACGCCTTATAAATATTATTAACTTTCTTTTAAATTAAAATAGCGGCACCGAATTTTTTAGCTTATTTGTTTCCTGAATTTAAGATTAACCTGAGATTCAATGTACTTTTCAAAATTAAAAAAGACCTTCTAAGTAAGTTAATAACTTATTAGAAAGTCTTTCATATTTTAAAGATATTTTAAACTTCTACTTCAACATTTTTTGAGTTTGAACTTTTACTTTTTATAAATAAACCTAAACAAAAGGCTGCAAAAGCGATTCCTGCTGGATATGCAATTGTACTGCTAAGTTTAAATCCTTCTGGTGCCATTAAAATATAAGTTAAACTTACTGCTGACATAAATGTTGCTGGTACTGCTGCTACCCATGGATTCTTTTTATTTTTATAAAGATAAACCGCTCCTGCCCATAATGCAAACATAGCTAATGTTTGATTACTCCATGAGAAATATCTCCAAATCATTTGTACATCCATTTGAGTTAATATTGCTCCAACTCCTAATAAAGGAACGGTAAGTAATAATCTCTTTGAAGGACTTTTTTGTTCTATATTAAACCAGTCTGAAATAACAAGTCTTGCACTTCTAAATGCTGTATCTCCTGATGATATAGGACATGCAACAACACCAATCATAGCCAATACAGAGCCAGCTGCTCCAAGTAATTTATAAGTAATATCATAGACAACTGGTCCTTGTCCACCTAATTCTTTAATTGCTGTTTGTAATCCACCTGTTGAACCATAAAAAGCACAACCTGCTGCTGCCCATATTAGAGCAATAACACCTTCAGCCACCATTGCTCCATAGAATATTTTTCTACCTTCTTTTTCTGTTTTCATACAACGAGCCATTAATGGTGATTGTGTTGCATGGAATCCAGAAATTGCTCCACATGCAACAGATACGAACATCATAGGCCATATAGGTGTTTTAGAAGGATGAAGATTAGCAAGTGAAATTTCTGGAATTGTATATCCTTTAAAAAGAATACCTCCAATTACTCCTAAAGCCATAAATATTAAACAAAATCCAAATAACGGATATATCTTACCAATAATTTTATCAATAGGTAAAAATGTTGCAAGGAAGTAATAAACAAGTATTACAATTAACCAAAAAGTAAAATTCAATGCTTTTGGTGTAATCATAGCCAAAAGAGCTGCTGGTCCAGTTGTAAAGCTAACTCCTACAAGTACAAGTAATATTATTGAAAATATACGCATTACTTGTTTCATAAAAGGTCCTAAATAGATCCCAACTATTTCACCAATTGTTGTACCTTTATGACGCATTGATATCATTCCAGACAAGTAGTCATGAACAGCACCTGCAAATATTGTTCCAAAAGTAATCCATAAAAATACTGATGGTCCCCATAGAGCTCCTGCTATGGCTCCATAAATAGGTCCAAGTCCAGCTATATTTAATAATTGAACAAGGAATATTCTCCATGTAGGCATTATAACATAATCACTTCCATCAGCCATAGCTACAGCTGGTGTTTCCCTGTCATCTGGTCCAAAGTTTTTTTCAATGTACTTTCCATAAAGAAAATAACCACCAATTAAAATTGCCAAACAAATAAAAAAAGATACCATTAAAAATTCCACCTCTCACATATAATTCTTGCAACTAATTCCATTTAATAGATTAAAATGTTTACCTATTAAAGTATTATTACACAATAATTTTATCATAGCGCTTTATGTAAACGTTTGTTTAAGGTGTGAATTGCTATTTTTATTGTACAAAATGTATATATTAATGTTTTAAATGCAAAATCCTTTTTAGTTCCTTAATTTTATTTCTACTTACAGGTAAAAAAGCATCCTTCACTCTATTAACTTTTATGCAATAAGTATTATTAAACCAAGGATGAATTTCTGATATATACTTAAGATTAATTAGAAAACTTTTATGTATTCTAAAAAAACATTTATCAGCTAGTCTTTCCTCAAAATAGTTCAGTGTATTACTATCTTTGTATATTTCACTTTTTGTATGAACAATACATTCCCTATTTTCACATTCAATATAGATAATATCCTCAATATTAATCATAATGAATCTCTTATCTACATATAAAGGGATTTTTGAAAATAACTCTTCTATATTCTTCTTATTATTTTCAGATTTTTTATTATTATATCTATCTATCATCTGTTTAACTTTTACTTCTGAAAAAGGTTTTAAAAGATAATACATTGCCTCTACTTCAAAAGCCTTTTCAGCATAATTATTATAAGCTGTTGCAAACACAATTTCAGAATATGGTGAAACTTTTCTCACCATTTTAGCCAAGGTAGTTCCACTAATATCACCAAGATTAATATCAATACACAACAAATCATAACTCTCATTTGATATAGCCTCTAAAACTTCTTCCCCATTAGAAAATTCAGAAATAACTACATTAGGAATAATTTCTTTTATTAAGAAAATCAACTCGCTTCTTGCAGGTTTTTCATCATCAATTATTGCAACCTTCATGATTTACAGCCCCTTTTCCCCTCATTGGAATATATATATTTATTTTAGTCCCTTCATTTGAAGTAACTATATCTAAGCCATGATCCTTTCCATAAAGATAGCATAATCTTCTATGGACATTTATTAATCCTATATTTCCTTCATATGATACTTTTTCATTTAAGCCTTTAATAATATTCATAGGAATTCCAAATCCATTATCTATAACAGATATTTTTAAATTTCTGTCTTCTTCTTTAATAATTATATTTACTATACCTTGTTTTCTTTTCATGGCACCATGAATTACAGCATTTTCAACTATAGGTTGTAATATTAAACAAGGCAATTTACATTTTAAGTTTTCTTGCATTTTAATATCTATACTTAATCGTTCTTCAAATCTAGCTTTTTCTAACTGCAAATAAGCCTTTACATAATCAATTTCCTCATGTATATCTACCAATCCTTCTTTATTTTGAATAGCATTCCTAAAATAAGTTGCTAAGTCAATTAATAATTCTCTTGCTTTTCCAGGTTTTTCTCTACAAAATGCACTAATTGTATTAAGAGAATTAAATATAAAATGTGGATTTATTTGTGATTGTAACGCATGAAATTCTGCTTTTTGCATAAGATCTCTTTGTTTTTCTGCTTCTAATAATTCATATTTAGTAGATAAAAATGAACTAAGTCCTTCAGCAAACTTTATTTCTGGCTCTAGAGAAAGCTTATATTTATCAGTAAATATAATAAAACATCCAAAAGCTTGTCCATTTTTTATTAAAGGTGCTCCAATAGCAACTGCATTCTTTAATGCCTTATAAAAAGAATCCCCTTCTTCACTTTCCTCTTCTAGACATACAGTCTTTTCCTCTAATACTTTTTTTGCTATTTTAGGTAAATGCCATTTATTATCAATAGAAAGCTTCCCTTTAGTATAAATTATTCTCTCATTATCTGTAAAAACTATCCCTAACTTTTTTGAAAATTTAAAAATAATTTTTCCTATTTCTTCGCAACTTCTTTCATTATATTCTCCTTTTTCAATAACAGGTAAGCATAGTTTTGTTATATCAAAGGCTAAACTCATTTTCTCTCCTAATTCATACTGTTGCTCTATAAATATATGCTTAAAGACACCAACAAATAAAACTAATCCAAAAGAATTAATAAATACCATAGGAAATGCAATACTTTTAACTAATTCTAATGCCATATCAAAGGGTTTTGAAATTATAAGTATTACTATCATTTGAAAAATTTCAGCTATAAAAGTTATCAAATATAAATTAATTTCCTTATATTTTTGCCTTTTAACATAATTTGAAGAAAATGCAGCTATTACTCCTTCCAATATTGTTGATATGCAACATGCTATTGCAGCAAATCCATTAATATCAATAGCATATCTATGTACACCAGCTATTATGGCGGTTGCAATTCCAACTATTGGTCCACCTATAAATCCTCCAGCCATAACTCCAATTACTCTTGTATTAGCTAAGGCTCCCCTTACTTCATATCCCATATAAGTTGATAAAATACTTATTGTACTAAAAATTATAATCATAACTAACTGGTCTTTTATAGTATGTCTTTCACTTACTAGGTATCCCTTTATTTTATTAAATCTAGCTAAAATTTGAGCAATTACTAAAAGAAGTCCAATACTTAAAATAATACTTTTAATAATTTCTATATTCATTCTATCCTCTCCAATGGCTACATTATTATTTCACCATATTACATTATAGAACATTTTGTAAATATTTCCAATGAATTATTTTAAATACAAAAATAGGCTTATGTAATTATAGTTTAATAATTAATAAAGGTACCTAACCCTTAGATTGCTCTTAAGGTTAAGTACCTCTATATTAATTTAATACTGCTTCACTAATTTTCTCTTTTTTATTCTTATAATTAGTTAAAATAAGTATAAATTTATCTATTAAAACTCCAGTTATAAAAACTGCTAATAATGAATATATTCCTTTTTCTAATCCAAATACAATTCCACCACAAATAGTAACTATTATGTCTACAAACAATAATGAAATTCCTATATTAAATGTAGAGTACTTATTTAATATCTTGGCTAAGATATCAGTTCCACCTGTTGAAGCATTATAATAAAATGCAATTCCTAATCCTAATGATATTAGTATAGCTCCAATCAAAACTGAACTTAATAAATTGTTTGTTAAAGCTCGAGCTTTAAATACTCTATCTAATACTTCAATAACAACAGATAGCATAACACTACCATATATTGTTTTAAAACCAAAGTCTCCACCAATTATAAAAAATGCAATAACATATAATATTAAATTTCCAACAAAAATTGTAACACCAACTGAAAGTACTGGAATAAAGTTATTTATAATAAGGGACATACCGCTTAATCCACCAGCTGCTAAATCATTTGGTGAATAAAAATACTGTAATCCTACAGCCACAAGTATTACCCCAAGAGTAATCATTGTATATTCTTTCATAACATCTAAAACTTTTCCATTTGTCATTTGCTTTTCCTCACCTTTATTCTTATCTGTATTTTTAGCTAAAGTTTATCATTATTAACATAACAAGATTAACAGATTTTTTATTCAGATAACAGTATTTTTATAAATTTTATTAGTTTTTCATAAATGAATCTATTTCTTAAATATTTTCTTATAAATTATGTAATTTCTAAATATAATTCATAAATTCCAAAGCAAAATATTTAAAATAACACCTCTAACCACATGAATTTTTATGCAAAATTTCACACTTTTAGTATATTTAAAATAATATAAGTAAAAGTTTCTTTCAATTTTGTTTTTATATTCATATATAATAGAGAATTTCAAGGAAATTTAACTGAATTTCTTACTATGGTTAGAAAGAAAAAGTGGCTGTTTCCTTAATTAATAAAATCACTGAAACAGCCCTTATAATATATTATGCGTTTGTTTTCTTAGCTATATAAGGTAAGATTAATCCTAATGCAATTAATATAAATGGAGTTATGATATTTAGTAATAATTGGAATGAATCAGTAGAATACATTCCTCCTATACATGCAAATGCTGTAAAAGCAAAACACCAAGCTCCTATAATAATTCCTAAGGTTCTATTCTTAACAAAATAGTATTCTCTTTCGAATTTTCCTCCAACCTTCTTTAAAGCTATATACGCTACAAACACCCATAAATATCTTAATGGCATACATACTGCATTTAGCTTTATTAGCCATCTAACTAATTCATCTACACTTCCAATTCCTATAGCAGGTACAATTATTAATATAGATACTATAACAAGAATTAATTTATGTCCATTAGTATATGCACCGCTTTTATTTCTTACGAATAGTTTCTCTGGAATAAATCTTCTATCTCCACTATCTAGTAACATACGTAATGGTGCATCAATTGAAATAATTAAAACTGCAAATTGTCCAATCATATTAGTAATTGCATAAGCTATAACAAATAAATTTCCTACTCTATAATACTCACCTAACTTTTGGAATGCATAATATGCTCCATTTGTCATTAAATCATTAGGAATATTATTTGAATCAAACATCATTCCTAATGAAATTGTTCCTAGTATTGCTGTAACAGAAACCATAACAGCTAATGCAATCATTCCCTTTGAAAATCCTTTAGCTGGATCCTTCATTTGATTTACATATGGAGATATTTTTTCACATCCTCCAACTGCAAAAACCAATATTGATATACTAGTAAAGAATGACATATCAAACTTAGGTAAAAATGTACTTAATGACCAATCAATTTGATTTAACTGAACATTTGTAATTGCTGGTGCTGCCATCATTAATAAAATAAAAAGCATTGACATTACAAACATAGATGTTCCTGCTAAAGAAGCCAATTTCTTTAATGGATTTAATCCCTTTGACGCAATATACATAGCAACTAAAAAAATAATTAAACAACATATTTGTAATAATACTGTATTCATTCTACTGACTCTACTATCTTGGAACACAGCCCAACTTGCTGCTATCATAAAACTATTAGGTTTTTGTGAAAGGTATGGCATATGAACAATCCAATATGTCCAGCCTGCATAATATGCAAGTTTTGGTCCTATGGTTTCTCCAACCCAAGAACTAACTCCACCTCCAAGATTTTTAAATGCTGATCCTAATTCTCCTACCATTAGTGCATATGGTATAAAGTATATAGCAAAAATAATTAGCCAAGCTACAATTGCTTTTAGTCCATTATATTCAGAGAATCCATTAATTACATTACCAAATCCCCAAACTCCTGAAAAAGCCATAAATGCAAGACTATACCACATGATCTTTTTACTTTTATTTTCTGGCATATTTTTAACCTCACTTTAATATAATAATAAAACCGCAATTATGATATTATCATATTTTATATATTTTTTATATATTATTTACATAATTTTAAAATTATATTTAATGCTAAGTTATCCAAAAAATTCATATAATTTGAATTTAAATATAAATATTATTTATTTAACTTCATATATCTCATAATAAACATCCAAATATAAATTATCTATTTTTCCTCTTCCATCTACCATATTGTCTTTTACATAGCCTACATAAAATTTATTTTCATTATTACTCCATGTTGTTACACCTACACTATTACTAATACTTCTATTAGGTAAAATCGAATTAGTAAGCTCTTGAATATTTGATATTTTTAAATTATCATCTATTCTTGCTATATTTATACTATAGTCTTCATAAAAATTCATATTTTCAATTATTATAAAACTTTTATCTTTACTAACTTTAAAATATGAAAAATCTGATTTTAATTTTACTTGTTTTTCTAATTTCTTTGTTTCTGTATTATAGTTCCAAATACCATAATCATCTTCAACATACCCTGAAAAAAGTATATTATTATTGCTATATATTACATCTCCAGTAACTCTAACCTTTATTACACTATTTTCATCAAAGAATGTTGTTAGTTTATTATCTTTAATATATCCTATAGTACTTGTTTCTTTATTGGCTGTATCAACTATAGAAAGATAAATTTTATTATTTTCTGCCATTAAAATATTTAATCTTTTATTTTCCATATTACCTAGGTCTTTTCTATTTATTTCATAGTACTTATCATATTCCGTATCAATTATCCCCAGTTTATCATCATTATTATCCATATAATATATCTCTAAGTTTTCATCATAACTTAGCTCAAATCTATTTATATCTCCATTGGTATCTTCTATTAATTTTTTATATGCTGTAGCTTCTTTCAAATTATAATTTTCATCTAATTCATATACTTTATTATCCTTTAGTATTCTAAGTTTACCTTCAGTCCCCATATATTCTCTAATTAATTGTCCATCAATATCTTTATTTTCCCAAGTAACTACATTTCTATTATCTTTTATTTTCTCTGTAATTGTCCCTACTTCTAAGCTTTCAATGTATTCTTTAGGAAATTGAGTTTCTTTATTCTCTTCAAGATTTTCTTTTAATTTTATTTGAATCAACTTCCCATTACTTGCTCCTGTTAATATAGCTCCTTTTCTAGTTCCATTAAGATTTTCAGTTATAGCTATTTTAGTAATATTAATTGTATTATTACTATTAGCTGTTTCTTTTGCATCTTCATCTATTACTATACTATCAATAACCTTATCTCCACTTAAAATTTTACTTGAGCAACTTACCATTATACTTGATGTAACAATCATTAAAACTATTAATAACTTTTTATTTTTCATATTATCTCTCCCTTCTATATTTTAATTTTATCTGCTTAATATTTTTAAACTAATACTAAGTTATTTCTAAGTTGTTAATCTTTTGGGAGATTTACTATAAATTTTGTTATATCATCATTTATTTCAGCTTCTATAGTTCCCTTATGCCCTAAAACTATATTTTTGCAGATATATAATCCTAATCCATTTGAATCCTTAGATGAAAACCCTTTTTCTTCTATTCTTACAAAGGGTTCAAATATTTTATCTTTAAAGTCAATAGGTATCTTTTTTCCTGTTGTTAATATTGAAAACTGAAATTGTGTATTATCTTCTTTTGTTTCTATTTTTACTTCAGTATTTTCATAAGAGTACTTAATACCATTATCTATTAAGTTACTAATTAATATCTTTAAGAATTCTTTATTCCCTTTTATAGTATCTTTATTTATATTAGTAACTAATTTAAGATTCTTTTTATTTATTTTANNTGGAAATTCAAAATATCATTAATAATATTCTTTATGTTAATTTCTTCAAAGGAATATTCCTTTAAATCGCTACTTTGCTTTGATATTTCTAGTAATGACATTACTAATTCATGCATTCTATTACTTTCTGAAATTATTCTATCTAAAGCATTTTTCTTAAATTCTTCATCATTAAAATCATCATCTAATAAGATTTGTGCATAACCAGAAATATTAGTTAAAGGTGTTTTTAACTCATGAGTAATATTTCTAAAGATATTTTTTTCCTGCTCATCCTTAAGTTTTAATTTTTCACTCATATCATTAAAGCTATTTATAAGAATACCTATTTCATCATTAGATTTAATTTTAATTTTCTCTGGATAATCGCCTTTACTTATTTGTAAAATCTTATCCTTTAATTTTATTATTGGTTTAATGATGGATGATGATAAAAAATATATACATATAAAAATTATAATAAATAGAATAGAAACCATTATATTTATTATAGATTTTACTTTTAAATTATTTGCAAAGTCATTACTGTAATCTTTAACTAAAACTAATACTCCAATTTGTTTTTCCTCATTATAAATTGGAATACTTAACTTACCGAGTACATTTCTATTTTTATTTATAATATCTACTACTGTCTTATCATTTTTAGTCCTTTCAAAGGATGGTGGTAAATCTTTAATAATACTCAAGTCTATAACTTGTCCACTATTTATTCCATTGGATATAACTTCACCCTTAATATTATAGAAAATCCCTTGACTATTTACTCTTTCAACAATAAAACTCATAGCTTTGCTATCAAAATCATCAGTATTCATTTTATTTTTATCAATACTATTTAATACAGCATAATCTTCTAAATTCTTACTTGATATTTTATAAATATCTTCCATATCATTTACTACAAATTCTTTAAAGCTATTATCAAAGAATTCATTTAATAGTAAATTAAAAATAATAATAGATATTATAAATACACTTCCTAAAACTAATCCATACTTTTTTCTAATTGTTAACATTTTTCACCTTCAGCATATATCCAATTCCAAAAACAGTTTCTATTTTAAATTCTTCATTTAATTTTTTCCTTAATCTTGTTATATGAACATCTATAGTCCTAGTATCCCCTAAATAATCATATCCCCAAACTAAATCTAATAATTGATTCCTTGAAAAAACTTTATTAGGATTCTTAGATAAGAATAAAAGTAATTCAAACTCCTTAGGCTTTAATTGAACCTCTTTTTCTAACACATATACACTTCTAGAATCTTCATTTATATTAATATTTTCTATTAATATTTCATTAACCTTTTCAGTATTAGAAATCTTATTAATTTCTTCTATTCGCCTAAGACAAACTCTAATTCTAGTTATAACTTCTCTAATATCAAATGGCTTAGTTATATAATCATCTGCTCCCAATTCTAATCCTAAAATCTTATCCATTATATCTACTCTAGCAGTCAGCATAATTATAGGAATCTTATACCTTGAAATTTCTTTACAAACACTAAAGCCATCTGTGTCCTTTAACATAATATCTAATAGTATTAAATTAGGACTAAAACTTCGTATTTCATCTTTAGCCTCTAACCCATTAGGATTTACTTTAACTATATATCCTTCCTTCATTAAAGCAAATCTTAGTATTTCACATATATCCTTATCATCTTCTATAATTAATATTTTTTCTCTCATTTTATTCTCCTAAATCTCATTTCTTTTTGATAATATAAATTATAAATATTAACATCATTTTTAAACTTATTTCCAACTTGTAAACAAATCTACTTATTCATGAATTTCCCCTATTAATTTCTTATATATATTATACATTTTATTCCATTATATATAAATAAAAAAGGAAGCAATAAGCTTCCAAGTAATTTTAAATATTATTTATATCAAAAGATATTTCTATTCTCTTATTTTTAGGTTCTAATCTAGTCATCTTAACTCCAGCAGCATTAAACATTCTCTTTGATGCTTTTACTATATCTGTATCTGAGTATTTATCTGATAAATAAACTACTTCCTTAATTCCTGATTGAATTATTGCTTTTGCACATTCATTACAAGGAAATAAAGCAACGTATATCTTCGAACCTACCAAATTAGTACCTCTACTATTTAATATTGCATTTAATTCAGCATGAACTACATAAGGATATTTTGTTTCAAGCATGTTTCCTTCTCTACTCCAAGGGAATTCATCATCTGAACAGCCTCTAGGCAATCCATTATAGCCTTGACTTAATATCTTATTATCATTATCTACTATGCAAGCACCAACTTGAGTGCTAGGATCCTTACTTCTCATCCCTGCTAAAATAGCAACCCCCATAAAATATTCATCCCAAGAAATATAATCACTTCTCTTCATTTAAATACCCCCTTATTGCAATTAGAATACTATAATTACGATAATTATTTAATATATTATAACCTATATATTTCACAATTTAAATACCTTTATATCATAGACAACATTTACCACTAAGGTTAAAATATCAATAAGTACTAAAATATTATTTTTTTAATGAAATGGCGGTAATATAATATGAATAATGAATTCATATCAAAATATAAAAATATAGACTTTATTTTTCTAGATACAATTAATTCCACTAATACCTTTTGCAAAAAAATAGGTGAAAATGGATTCATTAAAGATACTATAGTAATAAGTGATACACAAAGTGATGGAAAAGGAACTAAAGGTAGAACTTGGGTCTCTCCTAAAGGAAAAGGACTTTGGTTTTCCATGCTATTAAAGTCTTCTATAGAATTAAAGGATATAAACTTCTTAACAGTTTTAACCTCTACAGCTTTACATAATACTTTTTTAGATTTTGGAATAAATACTGAAATTAAATGGCCAAATGATATTTATTTAAATTCAAAAAAATTATGTGGTATTCTAACTGAATCAAAAATTTCAAATAATAAAATTGATTACATAGTTATTGGTATAGGAATAAATGTAAATTTAGAATTAAGTGATTTTAATGATGAACTAAAAGAAATAGCTACATCATTATTAATTTCAACAGGAAAACCTTTTAAAAGAGAAGAAATACTAGATAAATTCCTAGAAAATTTTTATAACCAATATAATGAATTAATAAATGGAAATAAAAATAATATTCTAAGAATATACAAAAATAATTCTCTTGTAATTAATAAAGAAGTGAGATTAGAATATAAGAATTTCATAAGAAAAGTTATTACCATAGATATTTTAGAAGATGGCTCCCTTTTAGTAAAAACTCCAAACAACACAACTGAAAAAATAATTACAGGTGAAGTATCTCTTTTATTGTAGTTAAAAAAATATAAATATCCTTTTGCTATGACTTGTAGCTAGAGAGGTCACAGCAAAAGGATATTTTAACTGGTTTTTAACTGAATTTTCTGAACCTTTGATATCTTTCTTCTAAAAGTATATCTTTAGATTTATTACTTAATACTTTAAATTCTTTAATTAGTTCATCCTTTATAGTATTTGCAACTAAATCTAAATTTTTATGAGCACCACCATTAGGTTCTTTAATTATTTTTTCAATTATGCCTCTTTCTAATAACTCATAAGAGGTTATTCCCATGATTTCTGCAACTTCTTTGGACTTTGATGAGTCCTTTAATAAGATAGATGCAAAGCCTTCAGGGGATAATATGGAATAAACTGAGTTTTCTAGCATCCATACCCTATCGCCACAGGCTAATGCAATAGCTCCACCACTTCCACCTTCTCCTATTATTATAGAAATTATAGGTACAGTAATTTTAGATATCTCTATTAGATTTCTAGCAATTGCTTCTCCTTGCCCTCTTTCTTCTGCTTCTATTCCACAATAGGCTCCTGAAGTATTAATAAAGCATACAATTGGTCTATTAAATTTTTCTGCTTGCTTCATTAATCTTAATGCTTTTCTATATCCTTCTGGGTAGGGAGAGCCGAAATTTCTCTCCATGTTTTCCTTTAGATCTTTCCCTTTTTGAATACCTATTATAGTTGTAGGTCTTCCATTTAAAAGACCTATTCCACCAACAATAGATTTATCATCTCTAAAAATTCTATCTCCATGTAATTCAAAAAAATTAGTGAATATTTTATTTATATAATCTAGTGCAGTTGGTCTTTCTATCATTCTTGCAATTACTAATCTATCATAAGCCTTAATATCCTTCACAACTACACCTCCTTAATTATATGGAAATTTAGAAGAGCTGAAAGAGCCATTTTTAAATTTTCTCTTTTAATAATATTATCTATAAATCCATGTTCTAATAAAAATTCTGCACTTTGAAAATCTTCTGGCAATTTTTCTTTTATAGTTCCCTCAATTACTCTTCTCCCTGCAAAACCAACTAAAGCCTTTGGCTCTGCTAATATTATATCTCCAAGCATAGCAAAACTTGCTGTTACTCCTCCTGTTGTTGGATCTGTTAATACAGTTATATATAGTAATCCTGCTTCACTATGTCTTGATAATGCGTTACTTACCTTAGCCATTTGCATAAGGGATAATATTCCCTCCTGCATCCTTGCTCCACCTGAAGCGGTAAACATAATTATAGGTAGCCTTCTTTTTGTAGCTTCTTCTACTGCAATAGTAATTTTTTCTCCTACTACTGTTCCCATGCTTCCCATTAAAAAATTTGAATCCATAACCGCAATAATTGCTTTATTTCCACCTATTTCACATTGACCAGTTACTACTGCCTCATTAATGCTACTTTTCTCTTCATTTAACTTTAATTTTTCTTCATAGTTTGGAAAATTCATTGGATTCTTTGACTTCATATATTTATTCAATTCCCTAAAAGTTCCTTTGTCACAAATTTGTTTAATTCTTTCGTAACTTCCAAGCCTAAAATGATAATTACAATTAGTACAAACATTATAATTTTCCTCTAAGGATTTTTTATATAAAATCTTACCGCAATTATTACATTTTATCCAAGTACCATCTGGAACTACTGGTATATCCTTTTCTTCTAAATTAGTTATGTTTATAACTCCATATTGTCTTTTTTTAAAAATCCCCATATTTTTTCACCAACTATAAATTGTATTCTTTGCTTATAAAACTAGTATCATAGTCTCCTAAGCGAAACTTTTTATTATTTAAAATATCTATCTGAAAATCTATATTATTGTCAATTCCTTCAATTACTAATTCATCTAATGCTCTTAGCATCTTATTAATAGCCTCTTCTCTATTGTTTCCATAGGCTATTAATTTCCCAATCATAGAATCGTAAGTTGGTGGTATAGTATAGCCTGTAAACACAGCAGTATCTACTCTTATTCCATTCCCACCAGGCAAATTTAAAAATTCTATTTTCCCTGGAGAAGGGATAAATCCCTTACTAGGATTTTCGGCATTTATTCTACATTCAATAGCATGCCCTTTAATTTTAATATCTTCTTGAGAAAAACTTAATCTTTCTCCATTTGCTATATTTATTTGTTCTTTTACTATATCTATAGAAGTTACCATCTCTGTTATGGGATGCTCTACTTGTATTCTGGTATTCATCTCCATAAAATAAAAATCACCATGCTTATCTACTAAAAATTCTATAGTACCAGCATTTACATAATTAACTGCTTTTGCAGCATTAATAGCTGCCTTCCCCATCTCTCTTCTAAGATTTTCACTTAAAATTGTTGATGGAGCTTCTTCTAATACTTTTTGATTTCTTCTTTGAACAGTGCAGTCTCTTTCTCCTAAATGAACTATATTTCCATAGTCATCTCCTAAAATTTGAAATTCAATATGTCTAGGATTCTCTATAAATTTTTCAATATAAATAGTATTATCTCCAAAATTCACTTTAGCTTCAGTTTTAGCAGTAAAATAAGCCTTTTCTAACTCACCTTTTGTATAAACTATTCTTATACCCTTACCGCCTCCCCCTAAAGCTGCCTTTATCATTACTGGATATCCTATTTTATCAGCTTCTATATATGCATCCTCCAAGGTTTTTACTATTCCATTACTTCCTGGAATTATTGGAACAACTGCATTTTTCATAATTTCTCTTGCCCTAGACTTATCTCCCATTATTCCAATGGTTTTACTAGTAGGTCCAATAAACTTTATATTACATTCCTCACATATTGCTGCAAATTCAGAGTTTTCAGATAAAAATCCAAATCCTGGATGTATTGCATTGCATTTAGTAATTACTGCTGCACTTATAATATTACTTTCATTTAAGTATGAGTCCTTAGATCTAGGTTTTCCAACACAGATAGCTTCATCTGCTAACTGAGTATGCATAGCCTCCTTATCAGCTTCTGAGTATATGGCAACTGTTTTTATTCCAAGTTCTTTGCAAGCCCTTATTACTCTTACTGCTATTTCTCCTCTATTAGCTATTAATACCTTTCTAATCATTAAAACACCTCTTTACTAACCAACCATAAAAGTTAGCTCTGCCTCACATACCTTTTTGCCATCTACATAGGCAATTCCTTTGCCAATTCCTGCTATACCTCTAATTTTAGTTAGTTCAACTTCTAATTTCAAAGTATCACCTGGAACTACCTTTTTTCTAAATTTAGCGTTATTTATTCCACCAAAATAAGCTATTTTCCCTTTAAATTCTTCTCTTTTAAGTAATGCTACTGCTCCAGTTTGAGCTAAGGCTTCTATAATTAAAACACCTGGCATTACTGGTTCTGTTGGAAAATGTCCTTGGAAAAAATATTCATTCATAGTAACATTTTTTATAGCAACTATTTTATTATTTTCTAATTCTTCTACTTTATCTATTAATAAAAAGGGATATCTATGGGGTATTATTTCCATTATTTCTTTTATATCCAAAGTCTTCACCTACTTTATCTTAAATAATTCCATTCCATATTCTACTATATCTTCATCACTTCTTAGTACTTCAACTATTTCACCATCAAATTCAGAAGTTATTTCATTCATTATCTTCATGGCTTCTACTATACAAAGAACATCTCCTTTTTTAATATGGTCACCCTTTTTAACATAAGCCTTTCCTCCTGGAGTTCCTGAGGAGTAGTAAGTTCCAACTAATGGAGATTTAACTATGTTATAAGAAGCTTCATTTGAATCAATATTATTATCCTCATTATTTATTTCTACCATATTATTAACTATTCTTCTATTTAATTTAGATGAACTAAAATCAGCTTCTAATTCACTTACTAAATTATTATCTTCTATATTACTTTTTAAACTTTCTTCATTTTTACTTAACTTTAATTTAAAATCTTGATTTTCTAATTCAAAGACCCTAAGAGAAGAGCAATCTATTGATTTTATTAAATCTTTAATTTGTTCATAAGTTAACATCTTATTTTCCTCTCCACTTTTTCAATATTATTGTTCCATTATGCCCACCAAATCCTAAGGAATTTGACATAGCATAATTTATATCTTCACTTTTTCCATCATTAACAACTAAATTTAAATCACATTCTTCATCTGGATTTAAATAGTTTATATTAGCTGGTAAAAATCCCTCTTCTAATGCCTTAATTGAAATTATGGCTTCAACTGCACCAGCTGCTCCAAGTAGATGCCCTGTCATAGATTTAGTAGAACTTACATATACTTTTTTTTCTGCTTCAGAAAAAGCTCTTTTAATTGCTGATGTTTCAACTTTATCATTTATTTCTGTTGAAGTTCCATGTGCATTTATATATCCAATTTCATCTGGAGATATATTGGCATCTCTTATAGCATCTCTCATAGATCTATAAGCACCATCTCCATCTAATTTTGGTGAAGTAATATGATAGGCATCACATGTAGTTCCATATCCAACTACTTCGCCATATATTTTTGCCCCTCTACTTAATGCACTTTCTAAATCTTCTAATATTAAAGCTCCTGCACCTTCCCCCATTACAAAACCACTTCTATCCTTATCAAATGGAATAGATGCTCTATTAATATCTTCACTTTTACTAAGAGCAGTCATAGATTGGAATCCTGAAATACCAAATTTACAAATTGAAGCTTCTGTTCCCCCTACTATAGCTCTATCTAAATATCCATCTTTTATACTCCTATAAGCCTCTCCTATACAATGTGTTGATGATGCACAAGCTGTTGTAATACTTAAACAACTTCCTTCAATACCAAATTCTATAGCAATTGCTCCAGCAGCCATGTTAGAAATAATAGTTGGAATTGCAAGTGGTGACACTCTGCTAGGCCCTCTATTAATTAAATTTGTCATTTGATTTTCTAGTGTAATAAGTCCACCAATTCCAGAGGCAAATATAACTCCAAATCTTTCTCTATCAACAGAATCCATATCTATATTGCTATCTTTTACACACTCTTTTGCACTTATTAAAGCAAATTGTATAAATCTATCTAATCTTTTTGCATCTTTTTTACCTAGAAAATTTTCTGCATTAAAATCTTTAACTTCTGCTGCTAACTTTACTTTAAAATCAGTTGTATCAAAACATTTAATTTTATCTATTCCATTTTTTCCTTCTTTTACAGAACTCCAAAAGCTATCAATAGAATTACCAATTGGTGTTATAGCTCCTAATCCTGTAACTACAACTCTTCTTTTCATACTAATTCTCTCCTTTAATGCATAACCATTCCACCATCTACATTTATCACTTGACCTGTTATATAATTTGATAAATCTGATGATAAGAATAAAACTAAATTAGCTATTTCCTTTGGTTCTCCTATTTTTTTCATAGGGATAGTCTTTAAAACTTCATCCCTTACTTTCTCTGGTAAAACCTTTGTCATATCTGTATTAATATAACCAGGAGCTATTACATTAACATTTATATTTCGTGATGCTAGTTCCCTTGCTATTGATTTTGAGAATCCTATTACACCAGCTTTAGAAGCTGCATAATTACACTGCCCAGCATTTCCAGCTACTCCCACTACAGATGAAATATTGATTATTTTCCCAAATCTTTGCCTAACCATTATTGATGATACAGCCTTTGTCATATTGAAGGTTCCTTTTAAATTAACATCAATAACCTCATTAAAATCTTTTTCACTCATTCTTAATAATAGTCCATCTTTTGTTATTCCAGCATTATTTATTAATATATCAACGCTTCCAAAGTTTTCTTTTACTTCTTTAATAAAATTATTAACTTCCTCTTCGTTACTAATATCACATTTAATACCTAATGCCTTAACTCCTAAACTTCTTAATTCTTCTAATAAATTTTCTATTTCTTCATTATATTTTCTATAATTAATTGCAATATTAGCTCCACTTTCAGCAAGAGTTTTAGCTATTTCTCTTCCAATACCTCTAGTTCCACCTGTTACTATTGCATTTTTATTAACAACCATCTAATACCTCAATCCCTTCTAATGTCTTTTTTAGAGATTTCATATCTTCAACATTAAAGATATTAAGTTTTAAACCTTTTTCTCTACTAATTTCCTTTATAAATCCACTTAATACTCTACCAGGCCCAAGTTCTATAAAAGTATCTACTCCCATATTAATCATCTTTTCCACACTTTCAGACCATCTAACAGAGGATTTAATTTGTTTACAAAGTAAATCTTTTATTTCTTCTTTTCTTTCAATAATATCAGCTGTAACATTAGATATTATTTCAATTTCTGGATTATTAAAATTTATTTTATTTAACTCCTCTTTAAGCTTAATTGAAGCACTTTCTAATAAGGAAGTATGAAAAGGTCCTGATACCTTAAGTTCAATTGCTCTTTTAGCACCCATTTCTAATGACAATTTTTTTGCCTTTTCAACTGCTAACTTTTCACCACCAATAACTATTTGGTTATTGGTATTATAATTTGATATTTCCACTACTCCCATTTCCCTAGCTTCATTTATGGCTATATTTAATTTAGATAATGGTAATCCTATAATTGCAGCCATGGCACCAACACCTATTGGAACCGCTTCTTGCATAAGTCTTCCCCTTTTTCTTATTAATGGTATAGCCTCTTCAAAAGACAGGGACTTGGATGCAATTAATGCTGAATATTCTCCAAGACTTAAGCCAGCTACTACATCTGGTTTTATTCCTTTTTCTTCTAAAGCTTTCATAGCCATAATTGATGTAACTAAAATTGCAGGTTGAGTGTTTTCAGTAATATCTAACTCTTCTTTTTTACCATTAAAAATTAATTCTTTAATATCAAAATCTAATAAATCCTTTGCTTTATCAAGAACCTCTTTTGAAACAAAAATATTATCATATAATTCCTTCCCCATACCTATATACTGAGATCCTTGCCCTGAGAAAATAAATGCTATTTTCATATTTTATATCTCCTAAAAACTATTATTGATTTTTTCATATTCAAGGAAGATTTCTTCAATAATCTCTCTAGCACTTTGCCTTTTCTTTATAAGTCCTGAAATTTGTCCAGCCATAATTGATCCATTTTCCATATCTCCATCTTTTACAGCTTTCCTTAATGCCCCTCTGCCTAATTCCTCCATCTTCTCTAATGAAACATTTTCCTTTTCAATATTAATATATTTTCTTGCTAATTTATTTTTAATAACTTGAACAGGGTGTCCAGTTGCTCTTCCTGTAACAACAGTATCTATGTCTTTAGAATTTATTACTGCTTGCTTATAGTTATCGTGAATTGTACATTCATTAGCAACTAAAAATCTAGTTCCTAATTGAACAGCTTTTGCACCAAGTATAAAAGCAGCTGCTACACCTCTTCCGTCTCCAATTCCACCTGCTGCTATAACAGGAATATTTACAGCATCAGATATTTGAGGTACTAACACCATAGTAGTTAATTTGCCAATATGACCTCCAGCTTCGCAACCTTCTGCTATAATTGCATCTGCACCAGCCTTTTCCATTCTTTTTGCTAAAGCTACTGATGCTACAACTGGAATTATTTTTATCCCTGCATTTTTCCACTTTTCAATATACTTTCCTGGATTTCCAGCACCAGTAGTTACAACTTTAACACCTTCTTCTATGATAATATCTGATAATTCATCTGCATTTTCAGATAATAACATTATATTAACTCCAAAAGGTTTATCAGTTAGTTCTTTAGCTTTTCTAATTTCCTCTCTCACAAAACTTGATGGAGCATTTGCACCTGCAATAATTCCAAGACCACCAGCATTAGATACCGCTGCTGCTAGAGAACTATCTGATACCCATGCCATTCCCCCCTGAAAAATAGGATACTTAATATTTAACAAATTGCATATATTGTTATCCATGAGTCTTCCTCCAATATAAATTTATAAAGCTATTTTTTATGCAACACTTTCTATATACTTAACTGCATCCCCCACAGTTTTAATCTTTTCTACATTTTCTACCTTTACATTAAAGGCATCTTCAATTTCCATAACTACTTGGAATAAATCCAAAGAATCAGCTCCTAAATCCTCAATAAAGTTAGTTTCTAACTTTACTTCCTCTTCATTAACCCCTAATTGATCCATAACTATTTCCTTAATCTTTTCAAATACCATTTTATATTCCTCCTAAAATTTAATTAATGCTCCAGCCCAGGTTAATCCTCCACCAAAAGCTGCTAATATTATTTTGTCGCCTCTATTTATAAGCTTTTTATCTAATAGCTCGCTTAAAACTATTGGTATACTAGCTGCAGATGTATTACCATATCTATCTACATTTACATAAAATTTTTCTCTATCTATTTGTAATCTTCTAGCAGCTTCATCTATTATTCTTAAATTTGCTTGATGTGGCACAATATATTTAATATCATTTATGTTTTCATTTGCCTTATCCAATAATTCTTTAATTATTTCTGGTAAAATAGATACTGCAAATTTAAAAACTTCTCCACCCTTCATTTCTATATATCTCTTTTCATTTGAATTATCAAAAGAAAAAGGAGTTTTTAATTTTAGTTCCGATGCAACTAAAGACTTCTCTCCTAACTTTCCATCTGCTCCAAAACAAGTACTTATAATTGAGTCTTCATCTTCACATAATTCTATTACTGCTGCTCCTGCACCATCACCAAATAATACACATGTATTTCTATCTGACCAATCAACTATTTTTGATAAAACTTCAGAGCCAATAATTAATGCCTTCTTTTTATCTGTTGTTTTAATTAATCCTGATGCGATTATTAAAGAATATACAAAGCCTGAACAAGCTGCTGATATATCAAAGGCTGCTGCATTTTTGCAATCTAAAAGTCCTTGAATACAACATGCTGTTGATGGCATTAGTTTGTCAGGTGAAGTAGTAGCTACTATTATTAAATCTATATCATCCTTACTACACTTACTATTTATTAAAGCATTAATTGCTGCCTTATATGCTAAATCAATAGTCCCTTCCCCATTAGATATTCTTCTTTCTTTTATGCCAGTTCTTTTTACTATCCATTCATCTGTAGTCTCCACAATAGACTCTAAATCTTTATTTGTAATAATATTATCTGGACAATAATGGCCAATTCCAAGTATTTTAACTCCTCTCATTCCACGCCTCTTTCTAAAAAACAAAAATTTCTAAATGAATTTTATTTACTTTAAAACAAATTATTTTATAAAGAAACCTTTATTCCTATTGTATTAATAACCCTAGTACCAACTAAAGCTGTTAATATTGATTTAATAATGTCTCCTGGAAGTGTTATTAAAATCCCATTATAAATTGCTAAGCTTATAGTTATATTTAATCCTAAATAAAATTTGTTTATTAAATAGAAATAAATTACTCCAATAAAATAAATAACTATAATTCCAAAAAAATTTGCTAAAAGTAAATTCTTAAAACTATTCTTTTTTATTTCAACTACTTTACCAATTACATATGCTGCAATTATTAATCCAATTAAATATCCAAAGGTAGGTTGAAATATATATTGAGGGCCTCCCCCCTTTGTAAACACAGGAATACCTATAAGTCCTATAAGAATATATAGTAGTTGGGATAAGGCCCCCTTCTTCCCACCTAAAATAATTCCACTCATACTACTAAAGAAAAATTGCATTGTAAATGGAACATAGGGTATAGGGATACTAATAAATGCTCCAATTGATGTTAAAGCCGCAAAAATTGCTATTAATACCTTATCCCCTAAAGTAAGATTCATTTTATCACCCCCTTCAAATATTTTGACTATCAAAATATTAACATCATAATAATACCAATTTTTTATTTTGTCAATATTCAAAATTTTTTTTATTGTTATTGTATTTTGGAAATTACTAGATTATACTATTAATTATACTTTGATAGTCAAAGTAATTTTTATAGAGTGGAAGGAGTTAACATATATGATTATAAAGCCATTAATAATAGGAGATTTAGTAGCTAAACTCCCAATAATTCAAGGGGGTATGGGTGTTGGTGTATCCCTATCAAATCTTGCTGGAAATGTTTCAAAACATGGAGCAATAGGTGTAATATCAGCTGCTCATCCAGGATATCTTGAGGAAGATTTTGAAAATAATACAATAGCAGCTAACATACGAGGTTTAACTAAACATATTAAAAAAGCAAAAGAAATAAGTAATAACGGAATCATTGCTGTAAATGTTATGGTTGCTATGAATAACTATATTGAATATGTAAAAACTGCTATAGAAGCAGGTGCTGATATGATAATTTCAGGTGCTGGATTACCATTAAACTTACCAGAAATAACACAAGGTAAATCAATAAAAATCGCCCCTATAGTATCATCATCTAAGGCTGCAAAAATAGTACTTTCTTATTGGAAAAAGCATTTTAATAGAACTGCTGATGCAGTAATTGTTGAAGGACCTCTTGCTGGAGGACATCTAGGCTTTAAAAAAGATAAAATAGAGGATGAAACAATTAATTTTGCTAAAAATGTTCAAAGTGTAATAGAAGAAGTTAAAAACTTTGAAAAAGAATTCAATAAAAAAATTCCAATTGTAGTTGCAGGTGGGGTATTTACTCATGAGGATATGATGAAATATTTAGATCTTGGTGCAAGTGGAGTTCAAGTTGCAACACAGTTCGTAGCAACTCATGAATGTGATGCTCACATAAACTTTAAAAATGCCTTTGTAAATTGTAAAAAAGAAGATATAGAGTTTACTATAAGCCCAGTAGGTATGCCAGGTAGAGCAATTAGAAATAAATTAACAGAAACCTTAAAGACTCAAAAGGTGAAAATAACAAAATGCTACGATTGCTTAATTCCATGCAACCCTGCTAGCACTCCTTATTGCATTAGTTCTGCATTAATAAAAGCTGTTAAAGGTGATGTAGAAAATGGATTAGTATTTTGTGGTGCAAATGCATATAGAATAAATAAAATATCTTCTGTTGAAGAAATACTTAATAAACTTATGAACAAAGAATAAATCTTAGAACTTTTAAAAGTTTCTAAATAAAGAATGTAAAATTATTTAGAAGTTTCTTATACATTTTCTAAATAATTTTACACTTTATTATTCATTTTATATCCACTATATATAATTAAAAATTATTTATATTATACATATTTTTAAAATCCTTTGGCGATACTCCATACTCTTTTTTAAAGGCTCTATAGAAACTTGAATAATCTTTAAATCCAAAGATTAAGTAAGCTTCACCAATAGAAATATTACTTAAAATAGCATTTTTACACTTTTCTAATCTTTTCTTAATAATATATTTATGAATAGAAATACCTGTATTATTTTTAAACAAATGACATACATAATATTTGTTTAAATAAAACTCATTTGCTACTTTTTCTAAAGGTAACTCTTCATCTAAGTGCTCTTCTATATAATTAATTATATTTTGGTATAAGTCTATATCACCTTTCTGTAAATAGAAATTATTTTCTTCATAAACAATTCTATTTAAGTACAACAATAAATCATTTACGCAAATTGATATCTTTGTATCTCTTCCAAATCTATTAGAATTCATCTCTTCTATTAGTTGAAATATTTTAGACTGTATTGTATTAAAGGTAATTATATCATTATGAAATATATATTTCTTTTTTTCTTTTACAAAATCTATTAAATATCCATAATCCTCTGAAATTCCTAACAATTTATTAAAATATTCTTTACTTATCCAAAATACAAATCTACTGTATAAACCCTTGCTATTAATAATTGGATAATGATTTACCTTAGGCGGAACTAGAATCATATCTCCTTTTTGTAGCTTGTATTTATTCTTATCAATAAAAATATCTATATCTCCTTCTAAAAATAAATAAAACTCATAATAATTATGGCTATGTAATTCTACCTTAGTTGGATTGGAATCACTGTAATAATATAATTCAAAATCCTCTGAGAACATATATTGTCTCTTTGTAAACTCAGTTTTTAAATTTTTCCTCATAATTCCCTCCTTTTATTAAAATTACCATATTAAAACAACTTTTACAATGTTCATGACAATCGATTCAATTGGATTTCTTAAAGGAATACTTAATAATAAAAATAATTATATGTGTCTAAAAGGAGGATTTATTATGGAAATGACATTAAGATGGTTTGGTTCAAAATTTGATACTGTTACATTAAAACAAATTAGGCAAATTCCTGGAGTTACTGGTGTTATAACTACCCTATATGATACCCTTCCAGGAGAAGTATGGAGTAGAGAAGGTATCTGTGAACTTAAAAATGAAGTGGAAGCTTCTGGTCTTCACATATCTGGAATTGAAAGTGTTAACATTCATGACTCTATTAAGCTTGGCTCCGAAGATAGAGATATTTATATTGATAACTATATAAAAACCCTTGAAAACTTAGGTAAAGAGGATATCCACTTAGTATGCTATAATTTTATGCCTATTTTTGATTGGACTCGTACCGAACTTGCTAGAATTAGAAGTGATGGCTCAACAGTTCTTGCTTATAATCAAGATGTAATTGATTCTTTAAACCCTGAAGATATGTTTAACCACATTTCTGGAGATTCAAATGGAACAGTTTTACCTGGATGGGAACCTGAACGTATGTCAAAAATCAAAGATTTATTTGAATTATACAAAGATGTTAATGAAG
>NZ_JABUTB010000038.1:6997-25957 GCF_021443865.1 Clostridium sp. | reverse complement strand
TATAAATTATATATATTTGTATTGATTTTATTTGTAAATTGTTACTTGAATATATATTTTATTATATAAATATAGCAAATATCACAATATTTTTATATAATGGCAAGTAATTTCTAATTTTATTGTTTAAATTAAAGTTATTTTGAGTTATAATATTATCGATGAGTTCAACTTGTAAGTTGTAACTTTTGTACAGTTAGCTACATAGCTTAATTGTAATAAAATATATAGTATGGAGGTTTTATACCATGTTAGTTTCAGCAAAGGAAATGTTAAACAAGGCTAAAGCGGGAAAATACGCTGTAGGTCAATTCAATATCAACAACTTAGAATGGACTAAAGCAATATTATTAACTGCTCAAGAAAATAATTCACCAGTTATATTAGGAGTTTCAGAAGGAGCTGCTAAATATATGTGTGGTTTCAAGACAGTAGTTGGAATGGTAAACGGAATGATGGAAGAATTAAACATCACTGTACCAGTTGCAATTCACTTAGACCATGGTAGCTATGAAGGTGCTTTAAAGGCTATGGAAGCTGGTTTCTCATCAATAATGTTTGATGGATCTCACTATCCAATAGATGAAAATATAGCTAAAACAAAAGAAATGGTTAAATTAACTTCAGAAAAAGGATTATCTTTAGAAGCTGAAGTTGGTTCAATCGGTGGAGAAGAAGACGGAGTTGTTGGTGCAGGAGAAATTGCTGATGCAGCTGAATGTAAAGCAATTGCTGACTTAGGAGTTACTATGTTAGCTGCTGGTATTGGTAACATCCACGGAGTATATCCATCAAACTGGAAGGGTTTAAGCTTTGATGCTTTAGAAGCTATAAGCAAAGTAACTAACAATGTTCCACTAGTATTACACGGTGGTACTGGAATTCCAGAAGATATGATAAAGAAAGCTATTTCTTTAGGAGTTTCTAAAATCAATGTTAACACTGAATGTCAATTAGCATTTGCTGAAGGTACTAGAAAGTACATAGAAGCTGGAAAAGACCTACAAGGAAAAGGCTTTGACCCAAGAAAGCTTTTAAATCCTGGATTTGAAGCTATTAAAGCTACAGTTAAAGAAAAAATGGAATTATTCGGATCAATCAACCAAGCATAATTCCACTAATATAAAGGAGCGCCACATTTTGTGGCACTCCTTTATTTTTTTAATTCAAACTAAAAGTTTTAGTTTAAACTAATATTTAAAATATTTATCCTAAAGCTACATCTAAAACCATCATAACAATAAATCCTAAAATAAGTCCTAAAGTAGTTAATTTTTTATTTTGTATTGAGGCTTCTGGTAATAATTCTGCACCTACTACAGCTATCATCGCTCCTGCTGAAAATGATAATAAAAATGGAAGTAAGCTTCTTACTGCTAAAGCTGCCATAACTCCTATCACTCCTGCTATAGGCTCTACAAGTCCTGATGCTTGACCATAAAGAAAGCTTTTTGATCTTGATAGCCCTTCACTTCTTAAAGGCAATGAAACTGCTGCTCCTTCTGGGAAGTTCTGAA
Organism: Clostridium sp.; assembly: GCF_021443865.1. Taxonomy (GTDB): domain Bacteria; phylum Bacillota; class Clostridia; order Clostridiales; family Clostridiaceae; genus Clostridium. The sequence continues at coordinate 24,440 of NZ_JABUTB010000038.1, read as the reverse complement.
ATCCTATTCCTAAAGCAAGTGTAATTGCTCCTGCTATACTTGCTCCAGGTATTCCTGCTGCTACTCCACCAAAAGCTACACCAACTGCTAATCCTTCTGGTATATTATGAAGAGTTACAGCTAAAACTAACAAAATACTTTTTCTATATTTAGCTGCTTTTGAAACATTTTCGTCATCTTTATTTAAGACAATTCCATAAGAATAAGTATCCATTAACTTATCCGCAAAAACTAAAAATGCGCCACCTAAAAAGAATCCTATTGATGGAATAACAAAACCAGAATATCCAAGTTCCTGTGAAAGTTCAATTGCTGGACTTAAAAGAGACCAAAAACTAGCCGCCACCATTACTCCAGCACCAAAACCTAACATTGTATTTAAAATTCTCTTATCAAATTTCTTAAAGAAAAATACTACTCCAGCTCCTAAAGCAGTTACTGACCAAGTAAATAAAGTTGCAAGTAATCCTTGAAAAATTGGGTTTAACCCTACAAACCATTCCATGTTATATCCTCCTTAGTATCTAAATAAAATCCTTAATTATAATTTACTAAGAAGAATATACTTTTGTTACAACTAATACTATTAATATAAAAAATTTGCCGAATTTTAATTTAACTATTTTATAGTCCCTTTCCTTCTCCCTTGGATAATCCTCTTTCTTCTAACAATTCATAAATTGTTTTTGAAGTAGTATCTTCTATTGTATATCCTAATATACTTAATATTTCTTTAAGTCTCTCTTCTGAATAAGTTTCAATTTCTAAATATGGAAAAGGGCAAAAGCTCTTATCATTAATATCTATTTCAACTAAGGAATCCTTTATTTTATAGCTTTCTCTATACTTTTTTATTGATTGCTTTAAAGATAATCCTAAAGAAGTAAATATTTTACTTGCAGCTTCCTTATCTTCCACTATTGTTTCATTTTCTTCCATTTCCTTGAAGGTCCCTTGACTTAACATTTTCTTTGTAGTCATATACACTACTTCTTTATTATTAAGTTTATCATCTGTAATTCTTATTCTTGCATATCCTTTTGCATTTAAAAGTCTATTATCCTCAAAATCATATATATTATTTATTTGATATTCTTCCTTTACTTTTTCTGCTCCAATATTATTTAAAATTTCTCTAACTTTATCAACATCTATATCAACTACTCTTGTTTCTAATTCCTTCATAATATCACTCCTTAAAATTTATATGAATTATTATAACACATATAATAATTTAATATATCTTATCTATTTTTTCATTTTAATACATTATTTTATTTAAAACCTAATATTCATAAGTTTTTCTTCGATATAATAATTAAAGACTGTAATATGAAGTCTGTTTTCTTATTTAATATAAATATATTTAGGGGTAAATTTTATGAATAATAAAAAGGAAATTATAGATATAATAAATTTAAAAGCTGGTATGATAACTTCCGAGGATATTGTTTTTAACGGAACTGTCTTAGTTGGAAAGGGTATCAAATTAACTGAGCAAATGTTAGATAAGCTTAAATCTCTTTATGCCTTTGATAAAGTTGAAGTTCTTAATAATAATGAAGATTCTAAAGAAGCTATTGCTATAGAAGAAGCTAAAAGTACTTTAAAAAACGTATCAACAAGTATTGAGTATATATTTACTAACTCTACTAATCTTAAATCATCAAATACAAATGAAGTAAATGACTATGCAAAAAAACTTCTAAGCCAAATTAAAATAAATAATAATATAATAAAAAGTATAATCCTTAACGGCAGTGGAGAGGATTCCATTTACATGCATTCTGTAAATGTAGCTGTATTAAGCTATTTACTAGGAAAATGGGCTAATATATCAGAAAGTAAATTACATGCTTTAATATACGCTTCTCTTCTACATGACTTTGGAAAAACTAAAATTGATAAAAAAATAATTGATAAACCTACAAAGCTTACTAAAGCAGAATATGAAATCATTCAAACCCATCCTATCCTTGCTTATAATGATATAAAGGATATTCCATTTATAAGTCAGTCTGTTTTATATGGAGTATTAATGCATCATGAAAGATGTGATGGAAGCGGTTATCCCCTTAGATTAACTGGTGATCAAATCCATAAATTTGCTAAGATAATAGCCATTACAGATACCTTTGATGCCATTAATTCTAATAGGTCTTATAAGAAAAGAAAAAGGCCTCTTCAATCCTTAAGAACAATAAGAAATGAAAGCTTAACTAAATTAGATTATTCCTTATGTAATACTTTCTTAAAAGGCTTAGAAAGTTATTATATTGGTCAGAGTGCCTTATTAAGCAATAACGAAAAGTGTAAAATCATACAAATGAATCTTAATTACTTAGAATCACCTTTAGTATTTTCAAATAATGAATTTATAGACTTAAGTAAATCAAGAGACCTATCAATAATTAAACTATTAACTAATTGATAGCAAAATTAAAAAGGGTACCGAAAACTTTAAGCTTTTCAGTACCCTCTTATTAACATTAACTATTATCTATTCACTACACTATAGTTTTTCTCTTCTTTTACTTGATTTAATAAATAAATTCTTTAACTCTTCTTCATCTTCATTTACTATAGAGCTTTTTATTTTATTTAGTTCCAGTAAAAAGTTATCTATTGATTCTAGCAAATTGTCCTTATTTCCAAAGAACAGTTCACTCCATAAATCTTCATTAATATTAGCAATTCTAGTTAAATCCCTATAACTATCTCCAATAAAGCTTCCAGTGTCTCTTCCCTCTTCATCACTATTAATTAATGCCACTGCAATAGCATGAGGTAATTGACTTGTAAATGCAATCATCATATCATGATACTTTGGATTTATTCTCTTTATCCTTTTAAAGCCCATATCATAAATAATATTTTCTAAAAGCTTGATATTTTCTTCTTTATTTCTATCAGTTACAGTTATTAAATAGTTTGCGCCTTTAAAAACATCCTTTGATGCATAGTCTATGCCTTTTTTCTCCCTACCAGCCATAGGATGACCAAAAATAAAATCTATTCCTTCTGGTAGTATTGCTAATATATCCTCAACAAAATGCTCCTTTATGCCTGTAGCATCCGTTATTATAGCACCTCTTTTTAAATAATTCCTATTCATATGAATAAAATTCTTAACTAACCTTGGGTAAAGAGAAATAATAATTAAATCAACTTCGCCTACAATCTCCTTACCATCTACATAACCTTCTTTAATTAGCCCAAGCTCCTTAGCTTTTCTTAAAGTTTCTAAATTACTATCTATTCCATAGACATCCTCATATCCTGCTGCTTTAAGCGCCATAGCATAACTACCACCAATGACACCAAGCCCTACTATTAATATTTTCATAAAAACCCCCAATATTAATTAATAATGCACTTTAATGAATGCATAATTCACAATTGATAATGCATAATTGTTGTTATAACTCAGACAAGCTGAGTTATGAAATTTTATAAATTCCATAGTAATTTAATTCTTCATTCTTTCAAAACTCCGAAGGAGTTTTTACCTTAATTATGCATTGTGCATTGTGCATTAACTTGTGCATTAACTATATTTTCTTTCCTTCCATTTCAGCTAAAATCCTTACTTTATCCATAATCTTTTTGAAGGATTCTGGTTTTATTGATTGTTGTCCATCGCTTAATGCACATTGTGGATTATTGTGAACTTCTATCATAAGTCCATCTGCTCCTGCGCTTATTGCTGCCTTTGCAAGTGGTTCAACAAGGTACCAGTATCCTGCTGCATGACTAGGATCTACTATTACTGGTAAATGTGATCTTCTCTTTATAACTGGTATTGCACTTAAATCTAATGTATTTCTTGTGTAAGTTTCAAAGGTTCTTATACCTCTTTCACAAAGTATTACATTTTCATTTCCTGCAGCCATTATATATTCTGCTGACATAAGCCATTCTTCAATTGTTGCTGATAAACCTCTCTTTAATAATATAGTCTTATTAGTCTTACCTAATTGCTTTAATAAATCGAAGTTTTGCATATTTCTAGCACCAACTTGAATTACATCAACATCTCTTTCAAAAACATCTATATAATCTGTTGACATTATTTCCGTTACTATTGGTAGTCCTGTTGCTTCCCTTGCTTTTTTTAGAAATTCTAACCCCTCTAATTCTAGGCCTTGGAAACTATATGGAGATGTTCTTGGCTTAAATGCACCACCTCTTAAGAAGTTAGCACCTGATGCCTTAACACTTTTAGCAATTTCTATTATTTGATCCTCACTTTCAACAGAACAAGGTCCAGCTATAATACCTAAATTGTCTCCGCCAATTAAACTACCTCTTACATCAATCACTGTGTCTTCAGGTTTAAATAACCTATTAGCCTTTTTATAAGGCTCTTCAACTTTTAAAACTTTATCTACTCCAGAAAATCTTAAAAGCTTATCTGAATCTATTGCTCTAGTTTCACCAACCACACCTATTATACAAAAGGTTTCACCTTGAGATAAGTGAATACCTAACCCTTTACTCTCTAATTCTCCCTTAACCTTCAATACTTCATCTTCTCTACAATTTGGATTCATTACAATAATCATTTTTCCTATCCCTCCATACTACAATTTTAATTAATAATGCATAATTGTTGATATAACTCAGCATAGCTGAGTTATATAATTTATAAATTCCTATGGAATTTACCATTCACTTTTACTTCTTCACTATTAATTTTCTTCACTCTTTCATTTTTCTAAACTCTGAAGGAGTTTATTCATTAATTCTTCATTTTTCATTTTTCATTTTTAGTGCGTCCATAGCCATTACATAACCAAATTCTTTAAACCCACAGATTTGCCCAATGCATGCTGGTGCTATAACTGATTTATGCCTAAATTCTTCTCTTCCGTGTATATTTGATAAATGGACTTCTACTGTATTAATACTTACAGCTTTAATTGCATCAAATATAGCATAGCTATAATGAGTAAATGCTCCTGGATTTATTATTATTCCATCATAGTTTTCATAATAAGCATTATGGATTTCATTAATTATTTCACCTTCAATATTGCTTTGAAATAATTTTATGTCTATGTTTCTTTTTTGTCCTTCTTCCTTAATATAATTGCAGATATCTTTAAAATCTCTAGTTCCATATATACCTTTTTCTCTTATTCCAACCATATTCAAGTTAGGACCATTAATAACCAATATTTTCATATATTACCCCCTTTACTTATTGCTATTTATTATTTCTATTATATCATTTATTACTTCTTCTATATCTTTATTATTACTAATTCTATATTTAGAATAATCCTTATATAAATTATATCTTTCTGAATATAGGTTGTAAAGTTTAGTTCTACCATCCTTTAATAATGGCCTTGAGTCAGTATCTACATCTTTTATAATGTCTTCTACTTGTCTATCTATAAAAATAATAATTCCATCTTCCTTAAAATAATCTATATTTTCTTTTCTTTTAACTACTCCACCACCACTAGATATAATTATATTTTCCTTTATAGTACTTAGCTCTTTGCAAGCTCTTGTTTCAAAATCTCTAAAGTAATCCTCACCCTTTGCAAATAGCTCTTTAATTGTACTTTTAGATATATCTTGAATATAGCTATCCATATCACAAAACTTATATCCAAGCTTCTTGGATATTATTCTTCCTATAGTAGTCTTTCCACATCCGGGCATTCCAATTAATAAAATTATATTCTTCTTCATTATAATCACCTAAAGTTACAGAAATTTTTTATTTAACTTATTATATATATCTTCAATAATATTTTCATTTATAGATGTATGTTGCCATATTTCTTGTGCCTTAGCTGCCTGCCCAATAAGCATATAAAGGCCTCCAACATATGTTTTATTTAATTCTTTTCCATAAGATAAAAACTTAGTTTCCATAGGATTGTATATTAAATCTACTAAAGCATGAAAATTATTAATTACTTCTTTAGATACTGGCGATTCTCCTATATTAGGATACATTCCTACAGGTGTAGAATTAATTAAAATATCTCCCTTTAATGATTTTAGTTCTTCATAGCTAATTAACTTTACATTTTCAAGTAAAAAGTCATCTTTCTTTGGGTTTCTACTTACTATGTAAACCTCTTTTGCATTATTATCTATTAAATAATGCAATACAGCTCTTGATGCCCCCCCATTACCTAGTATTACTGCTACTTTATCACTAACTTCAATGTTGCTAACCTTTAGCATATATCCAAATCCAAAGTAATCTGTATTATATCCATATAGCTTTCCTTCATTTAAAGCTATGGTATTAATTGCTCCTATTTTTTTAGCTTCATTAGAAAGGAAGTCAACATATTTTATTATATCCTTTTTATAAGGAATAGTTACATTACATCCCTTTATTTTCAATAGCTTTAAAGCTTCTGTAAAGTCACTTAGCCTATCTTTATTAATTTCAAAAAGCTTATATCCACCAGCTATATTTATTTGTTTCAATATTTCATTATGAATTTCTGGTGATAGACTATGAGAAAGCTTTTCTCCTAAAAGTCCATAAAACTCCATATTTATTTGCCCCCTTAAAAATATTAAATCTATTATAGCATATTGCAAATTAAATATCATATTGTCTCATACTTATAAATTCAAAGTCATCTTAGTATGACATTTCTTTGTTTCTATGTTAATATTAATTAAAATGGATAACTTGAAATAAATATATATTTATTATGGAGGTAATAATGGCTAAAGATCAAAAAACTAAAGTTAATTTTAAATACGAAAATGTAGAGAAGAAAGATAAAAACTTTATGTATCAAAATCTAGAAAGAGGTAATTGCTATAATTGTAATTTTTCTGGTTCAAATTTTGACTATGTAAATTTCAGAGGTGCACATTTTAAGTCCTGTAGCTTTTTAAAATGTAGTTTTAAATTTGCAGAATTTATAGGTAGTAACTTTAAAAAAAGTAATTTTAAAAATGCTAAATTTGAAAATACTATTTTTGATTCAGTAAGATTAGATAATGTAGACTTTAAAGATGCTAAATTTGTTAATACTATTTTTGTTGGAACTGATTTAAGTAGTGTTAGAAATTTAAATATAAATGATAAAGAAATAAGAATCTATGATGAAATGCCAAAGTTAGATATAAGTGAAGAACTTAAAAACGCTACTTTAAATGCCTTAAATAATAAATATGTAAAAAATTCAAGAGTTTTAGATACTCGAGATGGAGATATAAACTCATTAAGTATTATGATTCTTTTAGAGAATTTTAATGAAGCAAATTTAATTAAAGGATTAAACTTATTAGCTGACGAATTAGATAAAGATTTTTATACTTTAAGCTACTTAATAAAATATATTAAAACTAGTTTAATACTATAATCTTATATAATTAAATGAAGGTAGCAAAAGCAATTATTATATAATTAACTTAGGCTACCTTCTATCTATAAAATTTGGGATTTGCTTTCATGCCTCCTTCCATGTGGTTGAACGTGGTAATCTTAAATTATCCCCTCCCTTAATTCCGTTATAATTAGGATAGTTTCTCATACCTCCTTTCGCCATTCAATCTAAAGCCTTCTTTATTATAAAAATACACCTCCTCTTCCTTATAATTATTATAAAGTGCAACTATAGAAGCTGCATTATAATCTGCTGCATACTTATTAGCTTCAATCATTAGCTGATGACCTACGCCAAGTCCCCTATACTTTTCCTCAACCATGATTTCTTTAATAGCTAAATTACTTTTGTAGCTTGTATCATTTAAAAGGGTGAAATTTATATAGCCTATAATTTCATCATTTAATTGAGCTACAATGATTTTAGAATTTTTATTTTCCATTATGGATTTAATGCTTGAGTAATCCAAGCTCTCACTTAGTCTAATCACATCATTATAATCCTTAGAGTTAATTTTCCTTACATCAAACCCAACCATAAGTATTCCTCCCCTAAGTAAAACCTTTTAAGACCCCCATCTTATTAATAGGTTTACTTTATCAAATTGATAAATTTTCAGAAAATTCTCAATATTTATTTATATTTTTATTATACACCCACTACTTTATAATTTCCACTATTTCAACAAATTTTTTTAAAAAAGTTGAATATACATTTCACTCCCTTATAAATTGTAATTATATCAATTTATAAAATACTTTCTGGTTCATTTTAATAACCTATGACTTTGACATACTCTCAATATCAAAGCATAGGTTATTTATATTCTTATAGTCTAAATATCATAATTGCTTTTAAATATAAATTATATAAATTTTTATATTAATTTATATATTAAAGTTGTTTTTTAAATACATAACTTACTTTATCAAATCCCATTTTTAACTCATAAAATTTATGTGCCTCTAATCGTTGTAAGCCTGATGATAGTGCAACTACATCACATCCATTTTCTTTTGCCCATTCATTAATAAATGATAAAAGCTTTTCTCCATATTTATTGGACCTTTTATTTATATCTGTTACTAAATCATTAACCCATATATGTTTTCCATAATATAGATTTGTAAGTTTAATTACTCCTGCAACCGATGCAATCTCTTCATCTACATAAAGTGCAAACATCTTATAGCCTTCTTTCCTCATATCTGAAATTAAGTTTAAATATGTATCTTCATTTAAATGTGTTCTTAATTGTTTCATTACATAGAATCCTTTAAGTAATTCTTCATTACTTACTAATTCTTTAATATAAGTAGTTTCTTTATCCATATTTACCTCTCCTTTTGTCAATAATTATCTAAGTACATCTAACTATTAATTATTTAAATTTCCATTTAAAATAATTGCTGATTATTATAGCACATTTTACCAATAAAAAAAGGAGCATCAATTTTGATGTTCCTTTTTACTATTTATTTGAATTTATATAGTTTCCTATTATTTTAAAGTAGCCACTATTTTTTTCTATAGGTTCTAGAGCATTTTTAACTAGGGAATCATTTAAGTTTCCTTCAAAATCTACATAAAGTAAGTACTTCCAAGACTCATGTTTATTAGGCCTTGATTCTATTTTAATCATATTAATATTATTTTCTGCAAAGTGCCTTAATAGCTTATATAATGTACCAGCCTTATCTTCTAGAGAAAATACTATGCTGATTTTATTGCTATCATTATCATATTTTAATTCTTTGCCTATAATTATAAACTTAGTGTGATTGTCTTTTTTATCATTAATATTTTCTTTTAATATACTTAAGCCATAAATCTTAGCTGCTCTTTTACTTCCAATGGCTGCTTTTTTCTTATCTTTTAAATCTGAAACTAACTTAGCACTTATTGCTGTATTATGATAAGGAATTAATCTAATATTGTTATATCTACTTAAAAATCCCTTACTTTGTTCAAAACCTTGGGGATGAGAATAAATTTCTTCAATATCATCTAAGTTAGTACCTTCTATTCCCATAAGATTTTGATCTATTTTTATACACTCTTCACCAACTATATAAAAATTGTATTTAACTAAAAGATCATAAACATCAGTAATTGCACCAGTATATGAATTTTCAATAGGCAGTATAGCATATTGTATTTCATTTTTTTCTAATGCATTAAAAACATCTTTAAAACTCTCATAATTTTTAATACTATCATAATAATTAAAATACTTTTGTAATGCTTCTTCACTAAAGGAACCTTCAACACCTTGATAACCTATTTTAACATTATCTTCAATTACATTTACTTTTAAGTTATCATTATGGTTTTCCATTAAATCTGCTTGCAGAGACCTACTAAGCTCCATAATTTTTTCAAAATAGATTCTAGTGATTTCACTATATTCTTTATTGTTTAGAAGATTAATATTTTTTTCTATTACTTCTTCTTCTCTTTTAGCATTGAATATTGGAAGATTTCTTTCCCTTTTGTATTCTCCTACCTTAATGGCAACATTCATTCTTTTTTCAAATAAAGCTATTAACTCTTTATCTATAGAATCAATTTCTCTTCTATAGTCTTCTAAGTTACCCATTAGTATCGCCCCTTTATTAAATCTAGTATACCTATTGCAGTAACTGCTTCTATTACAGGCACTGCTCTTTGTACTATACAAGGGTCATGTCTTCCTTCTATTCTAAATTTAACATCCTTTTTATTATTTATATCCACAGTATTTTGCTCTTTTAATATGGATGCTGTTGGTTTAACTGCTACTTTAAATAATATAGGCATTCCATTGCTTATTCCACCTAAGATACCACCATTATTATTAGTTTTAGTTTTCACTAAATCTCCATGATAATAATACTCGTCATTTGCTTCTGAACCAAAGAGTTTAGTCATATCAAAGCCTCTTCCAAACTCTATTCCCTTTATTGCTGGTACAGAAAACATAAGATGAGCTAATGTTGATTCTATAGAATCAAAAAATGGATTACCTACCCCAGCTTTTATTCCAACTACAGCACATTCTATAGTTCCACCAACTGAATCCCCATCATATTTTGCTTGCATAATCCTATGTTTAATCTTTTCTTCTAAGGATGGATTTATTAATGGTAATTCCTTATTTCTTAAATTTAATAAATCCATATGAGAAATATTTGTAGGATTAAATCTATCATCTTCTATTTCCTTTATAGATGCTATATGTGCACCTATAAATACTCCTTTATCCTCTAATATTTGCTTACATATAGCCCCTGCAAATACTAAAGGTGCTGTTAATCTTCCTGAAAAATGACCACCACCTCTATAGTCATTAAAGCCTGAATATCTTTCATGCCCACTATAATCTGCATGACCAGGTCTTAGGAAATCCTTTGTTTTTGAATAATCCTTTGACCTAGTATCTCCATTTCTTATAATGGCACAAAGTGGTGTCCCAGTAGTTTTCCCTTCAAAATATCCACTTAATATTTCTGGTAAATCTGCTTCCTTTCTTGATGTAGATAATTGGTTTTTCCCTGGTGCTCTTCTTCCCATTTCAAGTAACACCTTATCCATATCAATTTCAAAGCCTGATGGAAGTCCGTCTATATTAACACCTATTGCAGCTCCATGAGACTCACCAAAAATAGATACTTTTATATTATTTCCAAAGACTCCACTCATTTATAGCCCCTCCTAGCATTTTGTAATCCTCAAAAAATCTTGGGTAAGATTTTGCTACACAATCGTAATCTTTTATAATTATAGGCTTTTTACACCTAGTTGCCGCTATTGCTAAAGTCATGGCTATTCTATGATCCTTCCAGCTCCATACTTCTACTCCGCCTTCTAGCTCTTGAACACCATATATTACTAGCCCCTCTTTTTTCTCTTCGATTCTAGCTCCAAGCTTATTAAGCTCAGTAGCCACCGCCTTTAATCTGTCACACTCCTTAATTCTAAGCCTTCCAGCATTTATAATTTCTGTTTTTCCTTTTGCTAATGCTGCCACTAAAGAAATCACAGGTATTATGTCTGGACATTGTGACCCATCTATTATTGTAGAAACTAAATCTCCATCTATATGGCAAGTTAAATTATCACCAAAATTAAATTTAGCTCCCATTCTTTCTAAAATTTCTATTACCTCTTTATCTCCTTGAAGTGAGTCCTTTCTTAAATCTTGAACTACTACTTCAGAGCCTAAGGCATCTGCACATAAATAAAATGCTCCTTGAGAATAATCTCCTTCCACTCTATAATTTCTAGAAACATAACCCTGATTTCCTTTAATTATAAATTCTCTGTAATTATTATTCTCAATGAAAACTCCAAAGTCTTTCATACAAGATAATGTTAAATCTATATAGCCCTTAGATTCTAACTCTGTAGAAAGTATTATCTTTGAATCTTCCTTTAATAAAGGTAAAGTAAATAAAAGCCCTGTTATAAATTGAGAACTAATATTTCCTGGTAAAGTAAATTCTCCACTATCTAATCTTCCCTTAACCATTAAGCTTAATCTACCATCAACTGTATTATAACTAATTCCTTGTTCCTTAAATATATCATAATAAGTATCTAATGGTCTTTTGCCTAAATTTCCTCTTCCAACAAACTTAGTAATACCATCAAATAAAAGAGCTATAGGAACTAAAAATCTAAGTGTAGAACCAGATTCATTACAATCTATAGTTCTAACTGTATTTCTCTTAGCAGCTTCATTAAAGGCTCCTGTAATACTTAGTTTATCACCATCTTTTTCAATTATTGCTCCTAAAGATATCATCCCATCTATAGTTGCATTAATATCATCAGAGTAATCTATATTTTCTATTATAGAAACTCCACTAGATAAAGCAGCACAAATTATAGCCCTATGTGCCATACTTTTAGAAGGTGGAACCTTAACTACTCCCTTTAGCTTACTACTATTAAGTTTTATTCCTTGCATAAAAAACCCCCTTAATTTAATGAATAATGCATAATGGATAATGCATAATTATGGATGTAATTCATTCCGAATTACTAATTGTTAGATAATGAAAGAATTAAAGAATGAAAAAATTATGGATGTAATTCATTCTGAATTACTTATTATCTATTACTTCCCTTTGCACTATTTTGCTTTCTCCAATTTTTTTTAGAAATATTAAATTTAATTTGTTATTTATATTCTTTTTATCTAATGAAATTGTTTCTTTGATTTCATTAAGATCAATATCTAGTTTATAAGGAAGATTATACTTAATTAATATATTCTTTATTATATCCGCTGTACCTTTTTCTGTTTCAAAAGATGCTTCGCTTATTTTTGTAATTTCGTACATTCCTATAGCTACAGCTTCTCCATGTGTATATTTATTATATTTATAATATTTCTCAATGGCATGACCTATTGTATGACCAAAGTTTAAAAGCATTCTTTCCCCAGTATCTTTCTCATCTTTTTCCACAACTTCTTTTTTTATTCTGCAGCAGTTGTGTATAATGTACTCAATGTTGTTCATAACTTCTTCTTTATCTTTGTATTTTAATAAATTATCAAAGAAGTCTTTATCCTTTATGCATCCATATTTTATTACTTCTGCCATACCATCATTAAATACTCTATCACTTAAAGATTTTAAAACCTCTGGATCTATTATTACTTTTTTAGGATGATAAAAACTACCTACAAGATTTTTACCTCTATCTAAATCTATACCTACTTTTCCGCCTACACTACTATCTACTTGTGCTAATAAAGTTGTAGGAACTTGTATAAATGGAATTCCTCTAAGATATGTAGATGCCACAAAGCCACCTAAATCTCCAATTACTCCACCACCTAAAGTTATTATTAAATCACTTCTTGTCATCTTAAAATTCAAAAGTTCATCATATATCTTTGGTAAAGTAAAAAAACTCTTAGTTTCCTCTCCAGCTTCAAGAACTAGCTTCTTAGTATCATATCCAAAATCAGATAATTCCTGAAGAACCTTATTTCCATAAAACTTATCAACATTTTTATCCGTTAATACAAATATCTTTTTACCCTTAAATACTTCAGATACTTCCTTACTTAAATTATTAAGCAAACCCTTTTCTATAATTATATCATAACTGCTATGAGACAAATCTATATTCAACTTCATACGAATCAAACCTTTCTTAAATACACTTTAAACAATGCACTTTAATGAATGCATAATGCATAATTGATAATGCACAATTATTGAAATAATTCAGACAAGCTTAATTATGCATTGTTCATTACGCATTATTCATTGTCTACATTTCTCTTCCAACTGCTGTTGCAATTGCTTTTAATTCTTGAACTAGTGATTCATAATGGTCTGGTCTAATGGATTGTGGTCCATCACAAAGTGCTTTTTCTGGATTGTTGTGAACTTCTATTATTAATCCATCTGCTCCTACTGCTATCGCTGCTTTTGCTAGTGGAGATATCATAAATCTCTTTCCTGTAGCATGGCTAGGATCTACTATTATAGGTAAGTGACTTAATTTTTTAACAGCTGGGATTGCACTTAAATCAAGGGTATTTCTTGTGTAAGTTTCGAAGGTTCTTATTCCTCTCTCACAAAGAATTACATTTTCATTTCCACCTGCCATTATATATTCTGCTGACATAAGCCATTCTTCTATTGTAGCTGATAATCCTCTCTTTAATAGTATAGGTTTGCTTGTTTTTCCTAGTTCATTTAATAAATCAAAGTTTTGCATATTTCTTGCACCAACTTGAATAACATCTACATCTCTTTCAAATACTTCAACATCATATGGTGACATTATTTCTGTCACTATAGGTAATCCTGTTTTTTCCCTAGCTATTTTTAAAAGCTCAAGTCCATCATGCTTTAACCCTTGGAAACTATATGGTGAAGTTCTTGGTTTGAAAGCACCACCTCTTAAGAAATTTGCCCCTAATTTCTTAACTGACTCTGCTATATAAGTTAATTGCTCTTCACTTTCAACTGAACAGGGTCCAGCTATCATAGCTATTTTATTTCCACCAATTTCACTATCTCCAACTTTGATTATACTATTATCCGGATGGAATAATCTATTTGCTTTCTTAAAAGGTTCTTGAACATGCATAACCTTCTCTACTATGTCATTAGCTTCTATTTTTAATGGATCTATTTTACTTGTATCACCTACAAGTCCTAATATAATTAGCTCAGAGCCAATTACAGGATTAACCTTTACCCCCTCTTTCTCTAACTCCTCTGTTAGTTTTCTTATTTCTAATTCATTTGTTTTTGGTTTTAAAATTATTACCATGAATAATGCCCCCTTTTAATATTAAATATTTTAATTTATTAGTATAAAAAAGAGAACTCCTAGGAGTTCTCTGTAATAACTATATATTCATAAAACAAAATATATAAATTTATGTTAAAAACTCACTTTGTAAGGAATTATTTTTTTGTAAACAAAATAGCCAGCGCTAAATAAAAAGCCCCAGAACATAAAGTAAAAAAAGTTGTTAAAGTTAACTATTTTGTTTATAATTCCTTCCATAAAGTCCTCCATAAATCTAAATTTCTTTACCTAATTATAACAAAGCTAAATAGATTGTCAATAATTTTGTGAATATTTTTATTTTTTAATAACATATATTAAATAAAATTAATAATTCGTGAATATCTAAGTATTTTTCTCACATCAATTAAACATTAAGTTTTACATAGTAAAGCAACCTAAATTTTTCATTCTTAATTCTGCATTTTACATTATAAAAATGCTATCCTTTTTATAGTATTGGTGCAATAAGTCTAATTAATGCTTCTTTAATCCTTATGTTTCTTCCTCTAGTATTATACTCTTCAAGGATAACTTGCTTGCAATCCTTAATATCATTTGCAAATATTTTTTCCTGTTCCTTAGTAAAATCACTATCAAAAATTATTGCATTAATCTCAAAATTAAGTTGGAAGCTTCTAATATCTAAATTTGCAGTTCCAATACTAGACACCTTTCCATCTGCAGTAATAGTTTTAGAGTGAATAAATCCTTTTTGATATTTATAAATCCTAACACCACACTCCATAAGCTCTCCCATATTAGCACTTAATATCCATTCCATAAAGAAATGATCTGGACTTCCTGGAACCATAATTCTTACATCTACCCCTGATAAAGCTGCTATTTTTAAGGCTTCTTTAATTGGCTCATCAGGAACTAAATATGGTGTTTGTATGTATATTCTTTCCTTTGCATTATTAATTATTTTCATATATGCATTCTTTATAAATTCCTCTTTATGATCTGGCCCAGAGGAAATAATTTGAATTCCTATATCTCCATGTTCCTCTTGATCTATAAAATATTCATCATAATTTTTCAGTTCTCCTTCTGATGCATAATCCCAATCCAAAATAAACCTTTTATTCAATTCATTTACTGCCTCACCTTGAATTCTAATGTGAGTGTCTCTCCAATATTTAAATTGCTTTCCTTTATTTATGTACTCATTTCCAACATTAAATCCACCAACATATCCAACTTTACCATCTATAACAACTATTTTTCTATGATTTCTAAAATTCACACGGGTGTTAACGTATGGTAGAAATCCTGGAAAGAATAAATAAAACTTAATACCAAGGCTTCTTATATATTTTACTTTTTTACCTCTTAAACTTTTAGATCCCATTCCATCTGCTAAAAGTCTAACTTCCACACCTTCTTCAACCTTCTTCTTAAGTTCATTAATTATAGTTTTACCTAAGCCATCCATTCTAAATATATAATATTCTATATGTATAAACTTCTTTGCTGCTCTAATATCATTTATTAAAGCATTGAATTTTTCTTCTCCATCTATAAAAGTATCTATCTTATTTCCACAAGTATATAATACACCACTATTATTATAATTCATTCTAATAAGGTCCATAAACTCTTCAGCTATATTACTATTTTCTTTTTCTTTTTTAAATTTTTCTAATAATTCCTTTGCCTTTCTTTCATCTGTTACTTTCTTTTCCCTAAATATTTTTTGCCTACTTAAATTTTGACCAAAGAATAAATAAATTATAAATCCAATACCAGGAAGCACTAAAAGGATTATTAACCATGCCCATGTGGTAGTTGGCTCTTTTCGTTCAATAAATATTAGCGAAAGTGCAAATAAAATGTTAATTAAATAAGATACGAATAATATAATAGATACATTCATTAACCTCACCTCAATTCTTTATAGAAATATTATTTTTCATTTCATTCAATTATAATCTATTTTTATCAATATTTAAACGTAGTAGCTTATTTAATATTTGTATTTACTTAAGAAATATTTATTTTTATATAATTAATTTCATATATATACTCTACTACATTGAAAAACTTAACTTTAAATGGTAAAATAAACCTAAAAATACGTAAAAATATTGTTTATGGGGGGATTAAAATGGCTAAAAATGGTGGTGGATTATCTTTTTGGGGCATGGTAGGTGCAGTTTTAGTTGCACTTATAATATTTTCTTTTTTATAGGAAAAAAAATCTAATAATAGTATTGGTTACTATTTTATTATATTTGATTAATCAACAATTTAAAGAACAAATATCAAATGAAGCTATTAGGTGGTTTATGTCTTCTTATTTTAATGACATAATAGGAGGTATTACATTTATTGCATATACTAATATCATATTAGGTTTTCGCAATACTACTATGTCTAAATTATGGCAGATAGAATTACTAATGCTTTCTTGCGGAATCTTCTGGGAATTTATCACACCTTTATATCGGATAGATACTGTATCAGATATATGGGATATTTTTGCCTACATGTCAGGTGGTCTATTATATTGGGTAATTATAAGAAACACTGAATGTAAAAGATTCTAAATAAAAAATTATATGAATTGAGATATAAAAAAGAAACTACAATTGAGTATTTAAACTCTAAGTAGTTTCTTTTGTTTATATTTATTTAATGTAACTTTTTATCTTATTCGAAATATCTGTTTAATAATCCCTTGAATGCTTGACCGTGTCTAGCTTCATCTTTACACATTTCATGAACTGTGTCATGAATAGCATCTAAGTTTAATT
>NZ_JABUTB010000038.1:0-6611 GCF_021443865.1 Clostridium sp. | reverse complement strand
GCTGGTGCAGCTTCTCCTTCATATACATATCCACATATTGTACAAACAAATTTTTTCATTAATGAACTCCTCCTAAATTATCAATATATATAGAATTTATTTTTTCGGTGCTTTTATTATATAATAATTATTATTATTTGTAAATACTTTATGTAAATTTTCCAGTAATTTTATATTAAAAATGTAAAAGATGGGAGTAATTTAATCTAATTACTTCCATCTCATATATTAATCTTATTTAATTTTCATTTTAATTTATAGGTATATCTATTTTCTTTTTTATTCTAGTTACAATATTATATGGCAAGTTTAAAGCTTTTTCTATATACTTGTCCTCTATTTTTTTAGTTGCAATAATAACAATTTCAGCAATAATAATTGCTGCAACTCCATCTACAATAAAATGTTGTTTTATAAATAATGTAGATAAGATTATTAATATACCTATTATATTGGTATAAATAAACCATGATTTATTATCTTTAATCTTTGTAAACCTAATAATAATATATGTGTTTAAGACGTGAATCGAAGGAAAACAATTAAAAGGTCTATCAGCTTCATATATTAAATTAACTAATCTATTAGGTAATGTGTTATTATCAATTATAGGTCTTGATATCTCTACTGGATATAAATAATAGAATAAATAGCAAATACACATACTTATATAAATTATCATAAGAGCTTTAAAATATCTCTTTCTATCCTTAGATAAAATAAATATTAGTCCAAAGAAAACAAAAGCATACCAATATACGTACGGAAAAATAAATGCAGATACATAAGGTATTTCTTTGTCTAGAGTTAAAGAAAGATCTTTTCCACTCTTAGCTAATGCTCCTGCTACTACATAATTAATATTTATTATTGGCAAAATAATAAACCAAGTTAAATCTAGCCACTTTATTTCATTTATATTATACTTAAGGATAATATTTTTAATAAAGTTTCTCATAAAACCACCTCATTTTATGTCTTATTTATTTTTTTCTAATACATATATTTTACAATATATAGATTATATTGTGCTAATTTTTTTTTATTTTTAAGAAATTTATAAGGTTTACCCTATATATTAAGAATTTCTTTAACTTTTTCCATATTAATATTTTCTTCTAATATTTTTGATAATTTATCTAATTCTCTAAGCTTATATTCTTTGTAAGTACTAATTTCATTATAATCATCCATAAGATTATTTTTAACTAATAAGCTTTTTATAAAGTACTTAATAAAATCCCCATTATCAAAAATCCCATGTATATAGGTTCCAATTACATTTCCTTTATCATTTATAGCCCCTGCTATTTCTCCATTACTTAACTCAATAAATATATTATTCTCATTAGTTACTAAAGTTTCTCCATTATGTATTTCATATCCAAAAACTTCTATGTTATTGATTTCTTTAATTTTATTTGAAGTAATTCTTCCAGAAGACTGCTTTGTTATCTTTTCTTTATTAAACCTAGTTGTTAATGGTAAAAACCCAAAGCCCTTTTCAATTCTTTTTTCCCCTTCAACACCTAAATCATCTATAATAACACTTCCCATCATCTGATAGCCACCACAAATTCCTAAGATAGTCGTACCTCTTTTTTCTAAAGTAACTATCTCGTTATATAGCCCTTTTTCTTTTAAGAACCTAATATCTTCAATAGTATTTTTACTTCCAGGAATTATTAATACATGTGGATTTCCAATTTCCTTTAATGTATTTACATATCTTATAGATACATTTTCTAATCTACTTAAAGCATTAAAATCTGTGAAATTAGACATATAGGGTAGTCTAATAACTACTATATCTAATCCTTTACTTTCACTAGTACTATTAGATATTCTTTCAGTAACACTATCTTCATCTTCTATATCTAAATTAAAATAGGGCATTGCTCCAAGTACTGGGATATTTATAATTTTTTCTAATTGTTTCATTGCAGGTTTAAAGGATTCCATACTCCCTCTAAATTTATTAATTATAATACCCTTTACTCTATTTCTTTCTTCCTCATCTAAAAGCATTATAGTTCCTACTACAGAAGCAAAGACTCCCCCCCTATCTATATCTGCTACTAAAATCACTGGGGAATTACTTACCTTTGCCATATGCATATTGGCTATATCGCTTTCCCTCAAATTAATTTCAGCACAGCTTCCAGAGCCTTCTAAAACCATTAAATCATATTCTTTTGATATTTCTTTATATGTATCTTTAACTACTTCTTTTAACTCCTTGTTAAGCTCTTTATATTTATATGAATCAATATTACATTTTACCTTTCCATTAACAATAACTTGTGTCTGCATATTTCCACTAGGCTTTAATAATACTGGATTCATACAGGCTCTTGGTTTTATTTCACAAGCCTCAGCTTGGACAACTTGGGCTCTCCCCATTTCAAGACCTTCTTCAGTTACATAGGAGTTTAAAGAAATATTTAGAGCTTTAAAAGGGGCAACCCTCATACCTGCATTCTTAAAATATCTGCAAATGGCTGTAGCTATAGTACTTTTACCAACTGAAGAGGCTGTTCCAAGCAGCATTATACTCTTACTCATTAATAATACCTACTATATCTAAAAATCCATGGGTTTCATTTGTAATAACACCATTTTCTTTGAATTTAATTGGATACTTAAATAAGGGTCCATCAAAAGCAAAGGTATGATATTCTCCATTTTCTCCACAAGCATCAGAACCTGAAGCCACTATATCTGAAACCACTTTTTTAGTTAATTGCTTTCCTAGAAAATCTGTTGATAATACATCTAGCCTTACATTCTTAATAACTGTCTTAAATCCACTATCTATAAACTCAAAAGTCAACTTTTCTCTATTTTCAAGCCATAATGGGAAAATTGCTTCCATATTAGCTTCATTGCATCTATCAGTACACCAAACTCTATGAGCTTCTAAATCTATATCTCCAAATACACAAGCTTCTGCTCCTAATTCATCTTTAGCCTTTTTTAAAGCCTTATTAAAAGCATCCTTATATTCTTCACCTTCACATTTTACTAATAGTAATGGTATGTTTAAAGATTTTGAAACCTCTTCTAATAAATCCTGCGGTACACCATGGAACCAAGACCTTAATACTTTTTTATCTACAGTTATAAGCAAAGCAACTGGCTTATGTCCACTTTTTATCATTCTATATAATGCTAGTGTACTATCTTTTCCACAGCTATATGACATAACAAACTTCTTACTCATAATTTACCTCCATTTATTTAATGTTCTAAGCATAAAGGATTTTATATCTATTCCATATACTTCTTCTAAGTCTCTGCCATTTAAAACTTCTCTAGTATCTCCATTATTAATAAGAATTCCATCCTTAATCATTAAAACCTTATCTCCAAAGTTTTGAACTAGGTTTAAATCATGTAAAACAGCAACAACTATTTTATTATTTTCCTTTGCCCAAAGCTTTAGATAGTCTAATATTTCTATTTGATATCTTAAGTCTAAATGATTAGTTGGTTCATCTAATAAAATAACATCTGGCTCTTGAGCAAAGGCTCTAGCTAAAAAAACTCTCTGCAATTGTCCACCAGATAATTCACTAATTAATTTATCTTTAATATCTAAAATACCAACCTTATCTAAGCTTTTATTTATTATTTCTTCGTCATTTTTACTAAGTCTTGAAAATACTCCATTTAAGTGAGCATATCTTCCTAGAGAAACAGTTTCATATATAGTATAAGGAAATAAAATATTTGAACTTTGTGTCATTAAAGAAACCTTTGTAGCTAATTCTTTTCTTTTTAGTAAGGATGTATCTATTCCATCTAGCAATACATTTCCTCTAAAAGAAATTAAATTTGCTATGGCCTTTAAAAGAGTACTCTTTCCACATCCATTAGGTCCAACTATGCAAATATTTTCCCCTCTATTAACTTTAAAACTAATATCTTTTACTATATCTTCTTCATCATAACCACAATATATATTTTTAACTTCTAACATTTAATCACCTACTTTGACTTTTTAAAATATAGGTATGCAAAGAATGGTGCCCCTATCATTGCAGTTACTGCTCCTACAGGCAATTCTGAAGGAATTATAATAGTTCTTGCTATTAAATCAGTAATTATCATAAGACAACCACCAAAAACTACTGACATTGGTATAACATAAGCATGCTTTGAGCCAAAAACTTTTCTTACTATATGTGGCGCTATTAAATCTACAAAGCCTATGGTACCACTAATAGAAACAGCGGCTCCTGTTAATATAGCCACATAAATAAATAGAAACTTTTTAACTCTTTCTGCCTCTACTCCTATAGCTTTGGCTTGTTCTTCTCCAAAGGTTAAAACATCCATTTCTTTAACAAATGCCATAATACATATTATTCCAACTAAAAAAAACGGAAATCCAGCTTTAAGATAACTCCAGCCTCTCATTGAAAATGATCCCATTTGCCACAAAGTTATTGCTTCCATTTTCCTTGTAAACAATGCTGTTAAAGTTGTTAAGGCGGCATTAAAGAATAATGAAAATACCATTCCTGTTAAGATAATAGTTGTATTAGAAAGTTTTTTATCAACTTTGCTAGCAAAAGCTAACACTATAATCATTGTGAAGAAACTACATAAAAATCCTACTAGGGGTAATGAAAAGTTTCCAAGGAAAGGGATAGTAGTTCCTGAAACAATTAAAAGTCCTACACCTAGTGAAGCCCCTGATGATACTCCTAATGTATATGGAGAGGCTAATGGGTTCTTTAATACAGATTGTGTTACTGCGCCACTAGCTGCTAGAGCTCCACCAATACAAAAGGCTAATAAAACTCTAGGTAATCTTATATTCCATATTATTGCAACATCTTTAGCTTCAATGCCATCTAATAATTTAATATTAAATAATTTATGTACAATTATTGATATAATATCCATAATGCTAATATTGGAACTTCCAATGGAAGTTCCAATACAAATTATTAAAAATACTAATGGCACTGATAGTATCATCAATGACTTAATTTTTTTATCTCTATTTATACTCATTTGGGTAAATAGCCTTAGCCATTTCCTTTAAAGCTTTAATAACATTTTGTGAAGGTCTTGAAGAAGAATTC
Organism: Clostridium sp.; assembly: GCF_021443865.1. GTDB lineage: Bacteria > Bacillota > Clostridia > Clostridiales > Clostridiaceae > Clostridium. The sequence continues at coordinate 1,515 of NZ_JABUTB010000038.1, read as the reverse complement.
TTATCTATTTCATAGATTTGATTTTCTTTAACTGCAGTTAAACTATCCCATCCTTCACGGCTTTTTATTTCATCTGTAGCACTAATTCCATTAATTTCTGGAACATTTGTTAGTATTACATCTGGATTTGCAGCTATTACTGATTCTGGTGTAGGTGATATCCAAGAATCTTCATTTCCAAATATATTCTCTGCTCCAATTATTTGAATCATTTCGTTTAAGAAAGTATCTTTACCAAAGCTATATAAACTAGGAGTTGAACCAATTTCAAAATATACTTTTTTCTTATTAGTTATTTTTTCTCCTATACCCTTTATTTCTTCAACTTCCTTTTTCATATTTTCAACTATTTCTTTTCCTTGCTGTTCAGTTTTAGTTACTTCAGCAATGAATTCTATATCTCCATAAATTCCATCAATGCTATAGCTACTTGGAATATATACTACTGGTATTCCAGCCTCTTTAACTAATTTAAATGGATCTTCTTCACCAGCTTTATTATGTCCTGATGCAATAATTATGTCTGGTTGTAAAGAAATTATAGTTTCTATATCTGGATTTCTAAAATCAATTTGTGGTAAATCAGTATTAACACCTTCCACATCTGCTGAATACTTATCAATAGCAACAAGCTTATCAGAAAGTCCAAGTGCAACTAAAACCTCTGTATTAGATGGTGCTGTTGATATTATTTTTTCAATCTTCTTAGGTAAAGTAAATTCATTACCTTCCCTATCTGTCATATTTTTTGTAGTGTTTGTACAACCAGTAAATAATGCTAAAGAAAACATCATAGCAAACACTAATGAAAGAATTTTACTTCCTTTTTTCATAATTAATCCTCCTAATTTTTTTATTAGGGCTATTTTGCAAATAATATTTTTACAAAATAAAAAAGACATACTAAGAGTATGCCCTAAAATACTTATTAATAATTTTGAATTATAAAATATAACTCAAAACTATATTAGTACTCCTATTATCCCACCCTCAGAAGATAATAGTTTTCCCATAAAAGGTAGGTCTCCCGGCTTTACTTCATCCTACTCTCTAACCTTCCCGCAAAAAAGCAGTGGTATACATAGATTTCGTCCATATCACGGTTACTGGGGTAGCTCAGGATTGTACCTGATTCCCTATTAAGCTTAAAAAAGCACCTTATATAGTTATATAGCTTAAATTTCATTTAGAATTATATTATTAATCATATAATATGTCAATTATAATATTCTATTTGATAACACTTTTTAGTGCTTGAATTAATTTTTTATTTTCTTCTCTTTTTCTTACTGCAACTCTATAATAATTGTCATTTAATCCCTTATAGTTATTACAGCTTCTTATAATGATATTTCTCTTCATAAGTTCTAATTTTAAATCCATCTCTTTTTCTAATTTAAACATTATAAAGTTAACAGAAGGCTTAAAAACTTTTATATCCTTTAATTTATTTAACTCTTTAAATAAGTACTCTTTCTCCTCTTTAATATATGAAATAGTTTTATCAATATATTA
>NZ_JABUTB010000037.1:14480-31056 GCF_021443865.1 Clostridium sp. | reverse complement strand
AAATAAAACTTTATATAAAACATCTGTAATAGGCATTTCTATATCAAGTTTTTCTTTTAATTCATAAAAAGCTCTACAAGCCTTAATTCCTTCAACTACCATACCTACATCTTTTATAGCTTCATCAGCAGTTTCTCCCTTACCAATTAGGTATCCTGCTCTTCTATTTCTAGAATGAAGACTAGTACATGTAACTATTAAGTCTCCCATACCTGTAAGACCTAAGAAGGTTTCTGGCTTTCCACCTAGTTTAATACCAATCCTAACTATTTCTGCCATTCCTCTTGTCATAAGAGCAGCTTTTGAATTGTCTCCATAGCCTATTCCATCACAAACTCCTGCCGCTAATGCAATTATATTTTTAACAGCTCCACCTATTTCAACACCTACTAAATCATCATTAGTATAAACTCTAAATTCCTTAGTCATAAATAAGTCTTGAACTTCATTTGAAGCATTTTCATCTTTAGATGATACAACAACTGTTGTTGGAATATCAAATGCCACCTCTTCTGCATGACTTGGTCCAGATAAAATAACTACTTTATTATTTGGTAATTCTTCTTCTATAACCTCTGATAATCTTAAATTAGTACCTTCTTCAATTCCCTTTGCTATACTAACAACTATTACATCTTTATCTATTTTACCATTTAAAGATTTTGAAGCTGTTCTTATTACATGTGAAGGTACAGCTAAAACTACATATTTAGCATCTTTTAATGCATCATCTAAATTATTATAAGCAGTGACACTTTTAGGAATTTTTAATTCCTTAATATACTTATCATTTTTTCTATTAATATTAATATCATCCACTACAGACTTATCTCTGTCATATATACTAACGTCATTGCCCTTATTAGCTAATAATATTCCTAAGGCAGTACCAAAGCTACCTCCTCCTAGAAAGGTCACATTACTCATAAATTATTCCTTCCTTTCTCTATATTCTATTTGAAGACCAGTTCCACTAAAATCAAAACTATCTCTTAATTGATTTTCAAGGTATCTTTCATATGAAAAATGCCTTGCACTGGCATCATTAACAAAGAATATAAACTTAGGAGGTTTTGTAGCTACTTGAGTAGCGTAGTAAATCTTCATTCTCTTTAGACTTACAATTGGTGGTTCCTTCATTAATACAGCTTTATTAATAACTTCGTTTAATATTCCAGTTGGAATTCTCTTTGAATAATTATCATAACATTCTTTTGCTACTTCTAATACTTTATGTGTTCTTTGACCAGTCTTTGCTGAAATAAATAAGTATTTAGCATATTTTAAGAACTTAAGCTTCATTTGTAAATCTTCTTTATATCTTTGCATAGTCTTGTCATCTTTTTCTATTAAGTCCCACTTATTAACTATAACCATTATAGCTTTATTCATTTCATGAGCATATCCTATTATTTTTTCATCTTGCTCAGTTACACCTTCAGTTGCATCTATCATTAATATACATACATCTGCTCTTTCTATAGCTGTATAAGTTCTTATTACAGAGTATCTTTCTATTTCTTCTTTAACTTTACTCTTTCTTCTAAGACCTGCAGTATCTACTAACACAAATTTACCAATGTCAGTTTCTAAAGTACTATCTATAGAATCTCTAGTAGTTCCTGGTATGTTAGAAACTATAAGTCTTTCTTCACCTAATAACTTATTAATTAAAGAAGACTTACCAACATTAGGCTTACCTATCATAGCTATTCTTATATATTCGTCTTCTTCCTCTTCTTCATTAAACTTATCAAAGTTTTCTACTACTCTATCAAGCATATCACCAAGACCTAATCCTTGTGCTGCTGATATAGTAACCGGGTCCCCTATTCCTAGGTTATAAAATTCCCAAGCATTATCTTCTTCTTTTAATGAGTCAACTTTATTTACTACTAAAACAACTTCTTTTTTACTTTTTCTAAGCATACTTGCTACTTCATGGTCAGCTGGAGTTAATCCTTCTTTTCCATCAACAACAAATATAATAATATCTGCTGTTTCTATAGCAATGTTAGCCTGTCTTCTCATTTGCTTAACTATTATATCTTCTCTTTCTGGTTCAATACCACCTGTATCAATCATTGTAAAATTATGATTTAACCATTCTGCTTGAGCATATACTCTATCTCTAGTTACCCCTGGTGTATCTTGAACTATCGATATCCTTTGCCCTGCTAATTTATTAAATAATGTAGATTTTCCTACATTTGGTCTTCCAACTATTGCAACTATTGGTTTAGCCATTATTAGTCCTCCTTACAATTTGCATTTATTAAATCAATAAGGTCATCACCTGTATAATCACAAACTATAACCTTAACATTTAAAGCTTCTTCTATGTCATTAATATTTGAGTCATCTAACATAACCATATCAGCTGGAGCTAGTTCATAGCCCTTTCTAAACATGTTACTTGACATTATTAGATAATCTGTCTTTATTTTACCCTTTAGCTGATCTATTATATCAGTACCTGTCAAAAGCCCTGCTACTGTTATAGTATTTCCAAAGAAGTTATTTATAACCTTATATACATCTATATTAATGTTAGGATTATGCTTCATTATAAGGTCTGCTGATCTTTTTATTTCATTATAGGCTAACTCTCCAGTTACCATAGAAAAACTTCCCTTTAGATCTGTGTTTAAAAACTCAATAGATCTCTGTACAACTTCTCTATAGTATCTTATCATTCCAACTCCATCTTCAAGTTGCTCATATTCTGAATAAAATTCTTCATTTGGTACATCTATTCCTGCAGTTATATAAAATTCATCAGAAAGTCTTACAAATGGAGCTCCTGTTTCTTCAATATACTTCTTTTGTAAATCTTCAATCATCAATATTTCATTTTTTGCTGACTCTTTATTAAATGTGTCTAGCTTAGGTAAATTTTCTCTAAATTGTGTAACACCTACTGGAACTACTGCAATATTTTTTACATGAGGATGCAATTCATATAAATCAGTTACAGTTTTTCTTAATTCCTCACCATTATTTATGTTAGGTATACATACAACTTGTGCATGCATTTGAATTTCTGCATCTTTTAATTTTTTAAGTCTTTCCATAATAGATCCTGCAAATCTATTTTTTAACATCTTAACTCTAAGTTCTGGATTTGTAGTATGTACTGAAATATTTATAGGACTTATTTTATATCTTATTATTCTATCGATATCTTCATCCTTCATATTTGTTAATGTAACAAAATTTCCTTGTAAAAATGATAATCTTGAATCATCATCTTTAAAGTACAATGTATCTCTCATTCCTTTTGGATTCTGATCAATAAAGCAAAACATACAATTATTAGAACATCTTTTTGCCTTATCCATTATTCCACCTTGGAATTCAAGTCCTAAATTTTCACCGTATTCCTTTTCTATTTCATATTCCCAAATTTCTCCGTCTGGTTTTTCAATTTCAAGAACTACTTCTTCATCTACAGCCAAAAATTTATAATCTATAATGTCATCAATAGGAGTTCCATTAATTGATATTAATACGTCGTTCACTTCAATACCAACTTCTTCAGCTATGCTACCTATGTCAACTTTGCTAATTAAATTTTTCACTTTTTTCACCTCTGTATCTGTCAATATTTATATTATTGACTAATATTTATATTTATAAAATCTAGTTATATTTTTAATAGTAATAATTTCAAATTTGTGTTTTTCTTATAAGCATAATTACCCTAATTTTAATATTCACTTGATGTTATATTACATTATTAATAAATTCTAGTCAATAAAAATGAGCTGTATTAACAGCTCAAAATTTTAAATGTAGAATATAAAATGTATAAATATTGATGTAAACCTAAGAAAATCTTGTTAATACTTCACATTTCCTATGTTATTACATAACTTTTATTTACTTTAAGTTTAAAATAATTTTTATAGATAATGTTATTCATTTAAGTCTACATAATTACCTTTTTTAGAAAATATTATCCATTCACATATATTAGTCACATGATCACCAATTCTCTCTAAATATTTTGATGCAAAGAGAATTTGAGTTCCTTGATTTATCATTTCTGATTCATTTCCCATCTTTTTAAGAACTATGTTAAACATCCCTTGATAAATTGCATCTACTCTATCATCCATACGACAAATCTCATAAGCAGCCTTTTCATCACCATTAATATAAGCCTCAATTGATAATTTAATCATATTATTAACAATATCAACTAATTCCCAAATAGGGGCTATTTCCTCTGAAAAGCTTACTCCCTCTACTCTAGGAACTATCTTACATATATCAACAGCATAGTCTGCCATTCTTTCAAGATCAGTTACAATTTTAGTTGTTGTATATATACTTCTTAAATCTCTAGCTAGAGGAGATTCAGTAGCCATAAACTTTATACACTTTTCTTCTATAATCTTTTGCAAATCATCTACTTTATCATCATTTTTTATTACTATTTTTGCTAAATCTAAATCTTGATTTTTTAAAGAAATCATACTTTCTAGTATTTGTTTCTCTACCAAACTTGCCATTTCAAGCAATTCCGAATTAAGCAATTTAATTTTATTACTCATTACTTCTCTCATCATTTTTCTCACCTCTTAATAATCTTAGCCGAATCTTCCAGTAATATAATCTTCTGTTCTTTTATCCCTAGGTTTATAGAAAATATCTTCTGTATCACCATACTCAATTATCTCTCCACTTAAGAAGAATGCCGTTTTATCTGCAATTCTACCTGCTTGCTGCATATTATGGGTTACTATTATTACTGTATATTTCTTCTTTAAATCCTCCATTAGTTCTTCCATTTTATTAGTTGAAATTGGGTCTAAAGCTGAAGTTGGTTCATCCATCAATATTATTTCTGGTGAAACAGCTATAGTTCTTGCTATACATAATCTTTGTTGTTGTCCCCCTGATAAACCTAAAGCACTTTTCTTAAGTCTATCTTTAACTTCATCCCAAAGAGCTGCCCCCTTTAAGCTTTTTTCAACTATTTCATCTAATGATTTTTTATCTTTTATACCATGCAATCTTGGACCATAAGCTATATTATCATAAATTGACATTGGAAACGGATTAGGCTTTTGAAATACCATCCCAACCTTTGTTCTTAATGCAATAACATCTTTGCTTTTATATATATCTTCTCCATCAACAAAGATTTCTCCTTCTATTTTAACATTATCTATTAAATCATTCATCCTGTTAATAGTTCTAAGGAATGTAGATTTACCACATCCAGAAGGTCCTATAAAAGCAGTAACTTTATTTTCTTCTAAATCTATATTTATATTTTTTAAAGCTTGATTATCTCCATAATATAAATTCAAATTTTTAACTTGAATTTTTTTTAAATTTTCTTTTGACATACTTACACCTCTTAGTATATATAATTAATAATTTGCCTTATTAAATTTTTTACTTATTAACTTTGCAATTACATTTAGTAGGAGTATTATTATTACTAAAACTATTCCTACTGCTGCTGCTTGTCCTATATCTCCCGATTCTTGAGTTACTAAATAGGCTTGTACAGTTAAAGTTCTTGCACTAGACATTATTCCCTTTGGCATTTTTGCAACTGTTCCTGCTGTTAATAAAATAGCTGCTGATTCACCAACCACACGACCAACAGATAATATTACCCCAACTAATATTCCTGGTATTGCACTAGGCACTATTACCTTATAAAGAGTTTGAAACCTAGTTGCTCCAAGGCCTAATGATGCTTCCTTATATGATGGTGGAACAGCCTTTAAAGCCTCTTCTGTAGTTCTAATAATTACAGGTAATATTATAATTGCAACAGTAAGGGAACCTGCAAGTAGTGAATATCCTAGCTTTAATGTGCCAACAAAAAATATAGATCCAAATAATCCATAAACTATAGATGGAATACCTGATAAACTTTCTGTTGCAAACCTAATAATTTTTACAATCTTCCCTTGTTTAGCATATTCTGTTAAATATATAGCAGCCAATATTCCTATAGGAGTTGCTACTAATAAAGAAATAACAACAGTATATAATGTTGATACTATCATAGGTAGAATTCCGCCATTTCCTGATGCTGAATAATTTTTTGTAATAAAATCAATGTTTATAAATTTATATCCTTTTATAAAAATAAAACCTAAAATAAATATTAATATTCCAACTGTAATAGCTGCTGATATCCATAATAATATCTTTAATAATAAATCTTTAAATTTTCTCATAATTAGTTACCTTCCTTACTAGAAAGTTTACTTAATACTAAGTTTAGTAATAATATAAATATAAATAATATAACACCTGTTGCAAATAGCATCTCTTGATGGGTTCCAAAAGAATATCCCATTTCTAGTGCTATATTAGTAGTAAGTGGTCTTACTGAATCCATAATTGAAGTTGGAATAATAGGTGAATTTCCTGCAACTAATATTATTGCCATTGTTTCACCAATGGCTCTACCTATACCTAATACCACAGCTGCTAAAATTCCTGATTTAGCAGCAGGAACAACAACTCTAAAGGTTGTCTCTATGTGCGATGCCCCTAAGGCTAATGAGCCTTCTTTATATGTTTTAGGTACTGCTCTTATAGCAGTTTCTGAAACTGTTACCATTGTAGGTAACATCATAATTGATAATACTATTATTATAGCTAAAAGACTTTGCCCTTTTGCCAAATTAAAAGTACTCATAATCCAAGGCACTATAACAGATAATCCAAAAACCCCATATAAAACTGAAGGAATTCCTGCTAATAATTCAACTGCTGCAGATATTATCTTTCCAACTTTTTCAGGTGCTACTTCTGCTATAAATATAGCTGTTAATATCCCTATAGGAACACCAACCATTAGTGAACCTAGTGTTCCTAGTATAGATGCAATTACCATAGGCATAACACCATACATATCTGAACTAGGTATCCACTTACTACCTGTAATAAAATCTATAAAAGAATAACCTTTGCTTATAAATGGAGTTAAGCCTTTATAAAATACAAAACCTATAATCACTAATAAACTTATAACTGCAATAAGTGCACTGGCTAAAAATACTCCTTTTGATATATTTTCTATTAAATATTTTCTATTGTTTTTCTTGTTAATATTTATCATGCTTATCCTCTCCTATGAAAATTAAGTTGCTGTCCTATAATTTAAAATTAATAATTAAAATTCTAAATCTTTAATTAGAACTTGTTAGGACAGACTATTAAAATTAAGCTATTTAACTGGAATTGCTTTATTATCCTTAACCATAGTTTGTCCTTCTTCGCTTAAAATAAAATCTATGAATTTTTGTCCTTCTTCACTTAAAGTTCCTTCTTTAGTTACTACAATAAATGGTCTTGATATTTTATATTTGCCAGCTTGAACTGATTCTGCATTAGGTTCAACACTTTCTACATTTACAACATTCACTTTATCATCTAAGTATTCAAAAGATACAAAGCCAATTGAATTTTCATTTCCTATTACTGTTTGCTTAATAGCTCCTGTAGCATTGGTTATCATTGTACTTGGTTCTAATTCCTCTGACTTATAACCTATTATTTCTTGAAAGGCATCTCTAGTTCCTGATCCCTCTTCTCTTGATACTACAACTATTGGAGAATCTATGCCACCTTCTATTTCACTCCATTTTTTTATTTTGCCTGTGTATATTCCTTTAATCTGTTCAATTGTTATATTTTTAATAGGATTATTTTTATTTGTTATTATAGCTATACCATCGTAAGCAATAGTAGTTGCTTTAACTAAACTTTCCTCTTCTGATTTCAGTTCTCTTGATGACATCCCTATTTCTGAAACACCATTTATAGCATCTTTTATTCCTGCTGATGAACCTACCTCATTTATTTCTATAGAAACATTACTATTTTCATTTTCATATTTTTCTGATAATTTTCCCATTAATGGTCCAACAGATGTAGAGCCAGAAATAGATATAGTTACATTATCTTTAGAGTTTCCCCCTTCAGAACTACTTTCATTTGAAGAATTGCCACATCCAGTAAATCCTGCTCCTACTATGCTTACTAATAATACTGTACATATAAGTTTCAAACTTTTTCTTTTCAAATTTGACGCCTCCAAATTAACCATATTTTTTATATTTTAATAATAATATTAAAAGGTTAAGTGAATATTATTTAAAGGTTAAGAAAAGTTATAATTATGTTAAATAAATTTAACATTTCTTCAAAAAAATAAAGTTGTACTAAAAGTAATTTTCTACTTTTAGTACAACTTATTAAAACTATAATTCAGTTAATTTTTTAAGTTTTATAAGCTTAATAGTAAATTTTGTTCCCTTATTAACTTCAGAATCTACATAGACTTCTCCATTAAACATCTTTACAATATGCTTAACTATAGCTAAGCCTAATCCTGTTCCACCTTTTGCACGAGACTTATCTACTCTATAAAATCTTTCAAAAATTCTTGGTAAGTCATCTGCTGGAATCCCAATACCATTATCTTCTACTTCTATATATTCATAATTCTTAATTGTATAGGTTCTTATATTAATTACTGTTTTATTATTAGAATATTTCACTGCATTTTCAACTAAATTTAACATCATTTGATAGAATTTATCTCTATCGCCAAGAAGATTTTCACTTCCTTTATTATAGAAATTTATTTCTACTTCTTTATTGTTAACTTCTTTACTAAACATATTAATTACGTCATAAATAACTTCAGACGGATTAAATTCTTCTTCCTTCATCTTATTATTTTCTATATTTGATAAAATTAATATATCATTAATTAAAGTTGTTAGTCTTTCAGCTTCTTTATCTATAATATCTAAAAATTTATTCCTAGTATTATTATCTTCAACATATTTTAAGGTTTCTGCGAATCCCTTTATAGATGTTAAAGGAGTTTTAAGTTCATGAGATACATTAGCTACAAACTGACTTCTAATATTCTCTAATCTCTTTATATCAGTAATATCTAAAACTGTTATAACCACCCCAATAGGTATTTTCTTTGTATTTATTATAGGTGCTTTTTTTACTCTAAGCTCTCTTGGAATAGGATGAAGCAGTTTAATTTCCTTTGTTTCAATTTCATGTATACTTCTCATAAAGGAAATTATATCATAATCAATTATATATTCTGATATATTTTTACCTATAATATCCTTATTAATTCCAAACAAATTCTTTGCATAAGGGTTAATAAGCATTACATTTTGCTTATTATCTACAGCTATTACACCACTTTCCATACTTTCTAATATAGCTTCTAATTTATTCTGCTTATCTATAGAATCTATAATTTTAGAGTTAAGTTGGTCTGCCATATTGTTAAAAGTATTTGCTAAGGAACCTATTTCATCATTAGTATGTATATTAACTCTTCTACTATAATCTCCATTTGCAATTTTATCTGTTGCTATTTCTAACTCCTTTAAAGGATAAATAATAGCTCTAATTAACTTTAAAGAAAGACCTAAAGATAATAAAATTACAAAAAGTATTATTACAAAATAATATTTAAAATATCCTTCTGTAAAAAATTTAATGTTACTAACAGGAACTGAAGATCTTATTACCCTATTATCATCTATTTTTGTAGCATAAAAAACTACATTAGTGCCTTCGGTTTCACTATACCTTGTTGAACTAGCTCTTCCATCCTTAAAAGCATTTATTATTTCTTCTCTACTAGAATGATTTTCAAGATTGTTATTAAGAGAGTCCTTAATTACGTTTCCATCTTTATCCACAAGTGTAAACCTAACTTTAGAGTTGTTAATTATAAAATCATCAAAATTGTAATATCCTAAATCTATGTTTCTTATAATTATTTCATTATAACTTTTTAGGGTATCTTTTGATCTATTTATCTCTTTAATATTCAATAATGCCATAAAAGAAGATGTCACTATTATTAAAGCAAATATTACTGTTATTAATGATGATACTAATATTCTTTTCTTCATAATTAATTACTAGGATTAAATCTATATCCCACTCCTCTTATAGTTTCAATATATTGTGGATTTTTATCATCTACTTCAATTTTTTTCCTTAAATATCTAATATGAACATCTATAGTCCTTGTTTCTCCAAGATATTCATATCCCCATATTTTATCTAAAAGTGTTTCTCTAGTTAATATTTTTCCTCTATTTTTAACTAATATCTCAAGTAATTCAAATTCTTTTAAAGTTAAATCTACCTTATTGCCTAAAATAGAAACTTCTCTTCTTTCAAAATTTATATACATTCCATTAGATTTATATGTTTCTTCACTAGATCCTAAAGCTTTTGTACGTCTTAGTATAGCCTTAATTCTAGCTAAAAGTTCCCTTATAGAAAATGGTTTTGTAATATAATCATCTGCCCCAAGTTCTAGCCCTAATATCTTATCTAACTCCTCCCCCTTAGCTGTTAACATTATTATAGATATGTTCTTAGTGTTTACATCACTTCTAATAGCTTTACATACATCATAACCGTCTAGCCCAGGAATCATTAAATCTAACAAAATTAAGTTAGGATTTTCTTCCTTTGCTATTCTTACAGCATCTATTCCATTATTAGCTGTAATAACACTATATCCAGAATTTATTAAATTATATCTAATTAGTTCAACAATATGATCTTCATCATCTACTACTAGTATTTTTTCTGATGCCATAACTATCCCCCCTTATTTTATAAAAGCAAATGAAAATAATCTTCCATATGTTCCTACCGACTTTCTATATGAATATAACTTAAGTTCCTCTTCACAGTGAGTACATAGATTTAAAGAATAAATATTGCTTTCCTTTATTCCAAATTCTCTTATATCCTTTAAAATGCATTCTTCCATATTTAAATTTCTATCTTTAAATAATTTACTTTCTTCTATTTTTGTTTTTTCAATAAAAGATTCTTTAAGTTCATAAGATACCTCATAACAACATTGCCTTATGTGAGGTCCTATAAAAACTTTTGTCTCATTAATATCTATATCAAAGTCCTTTTTCATCTTACTTAAAGTTTTTAAAACTATAGAATTAAAGGTTCCTTTCCATCCACTATGGATAGATGCAATAATATTATTTTTAACATCTGCTATAATAATAGGAACACAATCTGCTGTAAAAACTCCTATTGCAGTGTTCTCTTCTTTTGTTATTAAAGCATCTCCTTCTTTACTTTTTATATCTCCATTTAGCTTATTGTATACAAAAACATTATCACTATGAATTTGATTTAAATACTGTATATTATCCAAATGAAAATCTGTAACTATACTATTTAAATTATCTATTCCAAAATCCTTATGCCTATTAAAGCTTCTATCATTTTCAGCTGTTGAAAAAACTATATTTATCTTTCCTAATTCATAAATAAGAAAGTCCTTTTCCATTTTTAAATCTCTTGTGTATAAGCTAATCATTTAGTCACCTCATTTAATTATTTTAATACATTTTACCATTTATTAAGTTTATTATCTATTTTTTTGAATCACTATTTAATTTTTTAACGTACTTTTAACTTTAAAATAAAAAGCTGTTAAAATGATAAAATCATTTTAACAGCTTTACTTTTTTGATACTAAACTTTTTATTTCTTCTAAAAAAGTATTTATATCTTTAAATTCTCTATATACAGAAGCAAATCTTACATAAGATATTTCATCAACATTCTTTAATCTTTCCATTACCATTTCACCAATTAATTTAGAATTAACTTCTGTTATCATTTTATTGGAAATTGTTTTTTCAATATCCTCTGCTAAATCTTCGATTTGTTGTCTAGATACTGGTCTTTTTTGACAAGCTCTAATAAGTCCGTTTATAATTTTTTCTTTATTAAAATTTTCTCTGGTTGAATCTCTTTTAACAACTAAAATTGGAATATCTTCTACTTTTTCGTATGTAGTGTATCTCTTACCACATTTTAAACATTCTCTTCTTCTTCTTATTGTGGTGCTATCGTCTGTTGATCTAGAATCTACCACCTTACTTTCCTCAAACGAGCAAAATGGACATCTCATATCCTTCACGCCTTTCCTAATTTTCTTTTGTCTAATATAAATTATACATATTTTATTTAGTTTTTTCTATAATTATTTTATAAGTTTAATTTTTCTATATCTGTACTATCTACTAAAATAACTTCAATTCCAGCTTTTTTAACTTTATTCCAAGGTATTTCTATATCTTCATCCTTACTAAACCAGCCCTTTGCCATTCCAGGTAATAATATTGATATTACCTTACTTTCTTTAGTGTCTATAACAAAATCCTTTATAAATCCAAGTTTTGTCCCAGTTTTAATATCAATCACTTCCATTGTTCTAAGTGCATTTAAAGAGTGTAATAAAAACTCATTTTCATCTATTGTTTGCTCTTCCTCAATTTTAACATTATCAAAAAAACCCATATAAACCTCCTTAAATTATAAAGCATGTACACTTTACTTTCATTTTATAGAGCTCTTAAAGAGCTCTATACATACTTTCTCATATGCTTTAATGCAGTTTTCTCTAGTCTTGATACTTGTGCTTGAGATATTCCTATTTCATCAGCTACTTCCATTTGTGTTCTTCCATTAAAGAACCTCAAAGTCAATATAAGCTTTTCTCTATCATTCAACTTTTTCATAGCTTCTTTTATAGATATATTTTCAAGCCAACTTTCATCTGTGTTTTTAGAATCGCTTAATTGATCCATAACATATATGGCATCTCCACCATCATGGTATATTGGTTCATATAAGGATACTGGATCTTGAATAGCATCTAAAGCAAAAACTACTTCTTCTCTAGGTAAATTCAATTCCTTTGCAATTTGCGAAACTGTTGGTTCTTTATTATTTTCTTTTATTAACTTATCTCTTACCAATAGAGCTTTATAAGCTATATCTCTTAAAGACCTACTGACTCTTATGGAGTTATTATCTCTTAGATACCTTCTAATTTCACCAATTATCATAGGTACAGCATAGGTAGAAAACTTAACATTTTGACCTAAATCAAAATTATCTATTGACTTCATTAATCCTATACAACCTACCTGAAATAAATCATCTACATTTTCCCCTCTATTATTAAATCTTTGTATTACACTTAAAACTAATCTTAAATTCCCTTTAATGAAGATTTCTCTAGCACTTCTATCCCCATCTCTCATTCTTAATAGCAATTCTCTTTTTTCTTTTTCTTTTAAGATAGGTAGTTTTGAAGTATTAACACCGCAGATTTCTACCTTATTAATAATCAAGTTATCATCCCCTTCGGAAGTAATATCATACTGCATTAAAAAGTATCCCCGAGAGTGATATCTTTTATACTAAAGACAACCTAAATCATCTTATTGATTTCTTTTTTCAATCTATTAATAATTTTCTTTTCTAATCTAGAAATATAAGATTGTGATATACCAAGCATATCCGCCACTTCCTTTTGAGTTTTTTCTCTAGTACCATTTAATCCAAATCTTAATCTTACAATTTCTTTTTCTCTGTCATTTAAGTGTTTAAGGGCTAAGAACAATAATTCTTTATCTATTTCATCTTCTATTAAATTATAAACTATATCATTTTCAGTACCTAAAATATCTGATAACAAAAGTTCATTACCATCCCAATCAATATTTAAAGGCTCATAAAAAGATATTTCGGCTTTTACCTTACTGTTTCTTCTTAAATACATAAGTATTTCATTTTCTATACATCTAGATGCATAAGTGGCAAGCTTTATTTTCTTTTCTGGATTAAAAGTATTTACAGCCTTAATTAACCCAATAGTGCCAACTGAAATCAAATCTTCCACTCCAAAGCCAGTATTTTCAAATTTCCTAGCTATATATACTACTAATCTTAAGTTTCTCTCTATAAGAATATCTCTTATAGATTCATCCCCTTGAATTAATTTATTTACTAATTCTTCTTCTTCATCCTTTTTTAATGGAGGAGGTAAGGCTTCGCTTCCTCCAACGTAATGGAGTTCACCTTTTAAAAACTTTAATTTTTCTAAAATTCTATTTAACAATATTTTTATATTTATCATAACCATACTACTCCTCTTGATAATAATGCATTAAACTCATTATTTTTACTTAATTTATTTTTACATTTGCAAACTATTACTTCAATACTTTTCCACTCTCTATCTTCCCCTCTAATTCTTACTTCCTTAGACTTGAAACCTTTTAAGCTTCCAAATTCACCAATGGTACTATAGGGGATTGAAAATTCTTCATCACTATTTATATCAAAAGCTTCAAGAAAATTACTTTCAATTATTATACAAGGTAAATTTGTAACAGGCTCTCTAAGTCCATTTCCTGTATCTAACAAACCTTTAATAACAATAGAACTGTCTTTATTGGATATTTCTACATCAAATATAAAATTATTTACTAATGACCTATCTTTTAGATAATCACTTATCCTAACAATACCTATATAAAGTAACATAAGTGATAATACTAAATACTTTATAGAATAATTATTAATTGAATAATTTCCTAAAAAGCTATCGTAATTTTCAATCATAGAAAATGCAAAAGTAATTCCACATAAAGTAAATGATATTATTATAAATGTAGCACCTGATTTTATTAACTTTAATAAATTTATATTTTTAGTACTAATCATAATCATCAGTATAACTACAATAAACTTAAAGGGTAAAGTTACTAATAATTTATAATCCATAAATAATACCAAAGTATAAAGTGATCCAAGAGTTGCAGCTAAATAAACTGTTTTATAATATCTATATCTTAAAATTTTTAATGAAATTAATAGCAAAAATAAGTTAATTATAAAATTCTCTGCTAAAAGTATATCAATATATATTACCATTTACCTTCCCCCTTTGTACTTAAATTATAAACTGTTTCATTTCAAAATTTTGTCATAATAACTCACTGTTTTTTTTATTTTCATCTTTCATTTATTACATTTAATTACAGTTATTAAAGTTTTATAATAAAAAGTAACAAAGTTAAACCATATTTATTAATATGTTGAAAAACAAAAAAAAGACCAAGAATCTATTCTTCTTGGTCTTTTAAAAATGTAAAATACTATTTTCTTGATCTTAAAAAGCTTGGAATATTTACACTATCAGTTTCAATATCTAATAGTGGATCTACTTTTCTTGTTTGCTCTGTTGTAGATGCTTCTACTGGAGCTTTTTCTTCTTTAACTATTTTCTTTTCAAAAATAGGTTCATGATTTAACAATTTATTATTATCTTCTTCAAATCCTGTTGCTATTACAGTTATTCTGATTTCATCTGTTAAAGTTTCATCAATAACTGCACCAAATATAATGTTAGCATCTGGATCTGCAGATTCTCTTACTATGTCAGCAGCCTCATATACTTCTATTGCTCCTAAATCTACACCACCAGTGAAATTAATAATAACACCAGTAGCTCCATCAATTGATGTTTCTAAAAGTGGTGATGATATAGCTTGTTTAACTGCATCTTGTGCTTTATTATCGCCAGTACCATGTCCAACTCCCATATGAGCTAACCCTTTGTTTAACATAACAGTTTCTATGTCAGCAAAGTCAGCGTTAACAACCCCTGGTATAGTAATTAAGTCTGAGATAGCTTGAACCCCTTGTCTTAGTACATCATCAGCTAACTTAAATGAATCTAAAAGTGTTGTTTTCTTATCTGCCATTGATAATAATCTTTCATTCGGAATGATAACTAATGTATCTACAGCTTTCATAAGATTTTCTATACCCATTTCAGCATGTCTCATTCTTCTTTTACCTTCAAAAGGGAATGGTTTAGTTACAACTCCAACTGTTAATATGTTCATAGCCTTTGCTATTTCAGCAACTATTGGGGCAGCCCCAGTACCTGTTCCGCCTCCCATTCCAGCAGTTATAAATACCATGTTAGCTCCCTTAATAGCTTCTGCTATTTCTTCTCTACTTTCTTCTGCTGCCTTTTTACCAATTTCAGGATTCGCTCCTGCTCCAAGCCCCTTTGTTAATTTTTCTCCAATTTGTATTTTAACATTAGCATGTGATAACATCAAAGCTTGCTTGTCTGTATTAACAGCAATAAACTCAACATTTTTTAGCCCTTCAGCAATCATTCTATTTACGGCGTTACCACCGCCGCCACCACAACCAATAACCTTAATATTGGTTAATTCTTGCATATCTACTTCGAAATCTAACAAAATAATTCCTCCTTTAGAAAATAACTACTAGTAATTTTTCTACTTTGTCTCTTTTTTAATAATAAAACAATTTAAATAATTTCAATTTCACTAACTATATAACTACTTGTACATTAATTTTACATCATATTATATCTTTTTAACAATACCTTAATAAACAAATAATAAAATTTTTGTTATTATAAGTAATTATTTGTATTATTTTGAATTTTATTATTCTAGATAAAATATTTCTATTAACATTTTTAAATTTATGTAATGTCTTGTAATATATAATCACTTAAATAAAATTTCCAAATTTTCTTTGTTTAACTTTAATTTAATTCAATTATAATTTTATCATCTAGAATAGAATAACTCAACCATTTAATTAAATAATAATATATTCTTAATGAACAAAAGTATTTAAAACAAAAATTAGA
>NZ_JABUTB010000037.1:0-13856 GCF_021443865.1 Clostridium sp. | reverse complement strand
TGCAAATATTCTATTGGATCTTCTAAAGTAATTATATGAGCTTCTCTATTATTATTTATTTCATTAATCATAGCTGCCAAGGTAGTGCTTTTTCCACTTCCAGTTGGCCCAGTTACTAATACTAATCCTCTTTGTTTTTCAATTATGTTCTTTACAATCTTTGGATGCTTTAATTCATCTAATGTAGGTATCTTTAATGCTATTACTCTTATTGCTATAGCATCACTATTCCTTTGCTTAAATATATTTACCCTAAATCTACCAGTTCCCGCAACTGAATAAGATGTATCAAATTCTCCATAATTATCGTACTCTTGATATTTATCTTCTAATATTTCCTCTGCAAAGTTTCTTAATGCTATAGGAGTTAATTTTTCCTCACCTATTTTTAATAGTTTTCCATTAATCCTAATTGTTGGTGGTAATCCCACAGTTAAGTGTAAATCTGAGGCTCCTCTAGTTATTGTTTCTTTTAATAGTTCATTCAGCACATATATCAATATTTACCCCTCCATGTTGCTCTTTATCTCTTCTTAGTTATAATTCGATATTTTTCTTTACTTTCCTTCTTTTAAATGCACATTTTTCATTTATTTCTAATATTCATTTATATGATAATTCTTTTTTCAATTTTTTAAGGGCTTTTTTTTCTATTCTTGACACATAAGACCTTGATATTCCTAAAAGTGCAGCTATTTCTCTTTGAGTTCTACACCTACCATCTATTAGCCCATATCTCATCTTTAATATTGCCCCTTCTCTTTCTGTAAGAGAAATGCCTATTTTATTATATAGCTGTTTAATTTGAATATTATTTTCTACTTTTTCTAATACTGAATCTTTATCGCTACTTAATACATCAATTAAGCAAATTTCATTACCTTCTTTGTCCACCCCTATAGGGTCCTGTAAAAATACTTCATTCTTTTGTTTCTTATTATTTCTAAAAAGCATTAAAATTTCATTTTCTATGCATCTTGACGCATAAGTAGCAAGCCTAGTTCCTTTGCCCGCATCAAATGAATCTATAGCCTTTATAAGTCCAACTGTACCTATAGATATTAATTCATCAATATCCTTATTAGGAAAATTATATTTCTTTACAATGTGAGCCACTAATCTTAAATTTCTTTCTATTAATATGCTCTTAGCTTCCTTATCTCCATTTTTTAATAGTTTTAAATAACGTTCTTCCTCTTCTTCATCAAGCGGTTTTGGAAATGTATTATTGCCTGTAATATAACCTGTTAAAAATATTGAATTACATAGTAGTTCAATTATATTAGATAAAAAAAACACAGAACTTCCTCCTAGTAGTGCTTATTATATAATATGATAAAATTTAAAAATATTGCTTTAGTTTTTAAATTTATTATTATCATAAAAATATCTATATTACTTCTAGGTGTAATTCTGTTATTTAAATTAATATATATTTCCATTTATATAATTATTATCTTCTTATTCTTTAGTAAGTTCCGTTACTATGTCTCTAAATATAGGGGCTCCAGTATTTCCTCCCCCTAATTCTCTACCGTCTGGATGCTTGTTGCCAATATTAGGAGCTATAACAATTATAGTATATTTTTTATTATTCAATTCAAAGTATCCAGCAAACCAACCATGATTAATACCTCCATGACCAGTAGATGTACCTGTTTTCCCTCCGATATTTACTCCCTCTACTTTCGCCTCAAAACCTGAGCCTTCCCATATAACTTTAGACATACTTTCTTGTGCTAATTTAGCTGCTGTTTCACTAAAAATTCTATTTCCACTTTCATTAAATACTTCTAATTCATTGTCATTATCATCAACTATTGCTTCTACTATACTTGGTTTAATATATACTCCATTATTTGCAACTGTATTATAAAGACCTGCCATTTGAATTGGTGTCACCATTATTGTCTGCCCTATTGATATATTGTTCATGCTATTTTCTAAAGTTGGTTTAACTCCTTTTGCTTCATCTCTATTTTCACCTTGGAGATTTATAACTTGCTTAAATAATCCCATTTTACTTAAGTAGTCCATCATATCACTATATCCTATTTCTCCTCCTACCTTAGCAAAAACATCGTTACAAGAAACCTTTAAGGCATCCTCTACTGAAAGCAATCCATGAGCGTATGATTTCCCATCTTTTGTGCATATCTCTCCAGTACATAGGAATCTATCACTTAAGCTTATAAGTCCTTTATCAAGGGCTATAGTTTCAGTAATTACCTTAAAAATTGAACCTGGCTCATATCCTAATTGTCCTATACCTAAATTTACATTAGCTTCACTTTCATCTTTTTGAACCATAGCTCTTATTTTACCTGTATCTGCCTCTGAAACTACTACACCTACATTCTTCAAAAATGAATATTCATTTTTATTTATAATATTCCTAATTTTATCTTCCCAAATTGAATTTATAGTTAATTTTATACTTTTATTATTTGATGTACTTACTTCACCATCACCATAGATAGATTTATCATTTAAATAAAATTTTGCAACAGGGTAAGTATTATCTTTTATATAGGAATTTAAAGTATACTCTAATGAATTTTCAACAATATTGTCATCTTTAATATTGGATAAAAAATTATTGGTTTTCCAGGCTTCTTTTCTATCTACTTCATCATAAATATATGTATATATTCCTTTTACATTATTTAATTTATTTATCTTCTTATAAGTATCCTCACTAATAGTATAATAAATTTTCCCTTCTTTTTTCATAATATCTGAATAATTAAAATTAGGATCTTCACTCTTCATTATAAAATTTAAAGCCATTAAATCTTCTAAGGTTTCTTCATAATTATTAAGCATAAATGGCTTGGTATCTAAAACTAAAATATATTTTTTATTATATACCATTAAATCTTTTCCATTTGTATCAAAGATTCTATACTTCATTTGGGATAAGTTTTCAGCTTGATAATTTTCTATTTCTCCCCCAACCACAAGAGATGGATGTACTTGTAAAAAATATAATCTTATAATTAACGCAAAAATAACTACAAAATATACACTATTTATTATCCATATTCTATTTAATACTATATTATTTTTTGCTTTCATAATAAAAACACCTCCCTAGGCTAAATTTTAGCCTAAAAAGGTGTCTTTTATACAATAATTTCTATTTTAAAATATCTTTAATTTTTGATACAAGAATATCAATTGCTACTTTATTTTGTCCGCCTTCTGGAACTATAATATCTGCGTATCTTTTTGTCGGTTCTGTAAACTGCAGATGCATTGGTCTTACAACTTCTAAATATTGATTAATTACTGAATCTACAGTTCTTCCTCTTTCATTGATATCTCTTACTAATCTTCTTAGTATTCTTATATCCGCATCTGTGTCTACATAAACTTTAATATCTAATAAATCTCTAATTCTTTCATCTTCAAGAACTAGAATTCCTTCAACTATTATTATGCTTCTCGGTTCAACTTTTACTGTTTCTTTTGCTCTATTATGGCATGAGAAATCATAAATAGGTTTATCAATTGCAACTCCATTAGTTAAATCTTTTAAATGTTTAATTAATAAATCATTATCAAAAGCTTTTGGATGGTCGTAATTTGTTTTAACTCTTTCTTCCATAGATAAATGGCTTTGATCTTTATAGTACATATCTTGTTGTATCATGGCAATACACTCATTTGAAAAGCTTGAATAAATTGCATCAGCTATACTACTTTTTCCTGATCCAGTACCACCAGTAATTCCAATTAGTATTGGCTTATCCATTATAGTTCCTCCCTCTTATGTTTAAAGCTCTAAAACTTTTTTACCTTTTATTAGCATATCATTTTCTTTTAATGGAGTATCAACTTTTACTTTAAATATCATATGAGCTCTATTAGCTACATTTGTATTAACCTTCTTCTCCACATCAAACATTTCATTAAGCTTAACATTAAAGTATGGTGTATGTGCTCTTAATACTTCTACTTCATCACCTTCAAAAACTCTATTCTTTTGAAGAATAGTAGCTTCTTTTGTTTCTTCATCATAGCTCTTAACTATTCCAACTATATCATAGTCTCTTATATAAGATGATGCATCATAAGTTTGCTCACCCATTTTCCCGAAGAAGAAACCTGTATGATATTGTCTATGGCTTATTTTTAATACTGTATCTAACCATTCTTGTTTAAATTTAAAGCCTTCTGGATTCTCACAGTATGCATCAACAGCTTCTCTATAAGCTTTTACTGTTGAAGCTACATAGAATTCATTTTTCATTCTTCCTTCAATTTTTAATGAATGAACTCCACTTTTAACTATTTCAGGAATATGTTCTATCATACATAAGTCTTTTGAATTCATTATATATGTTCCACTATCATCTTCAATTACTGGATAGTATTCATTAGGTCTTGTTTCTTCAACTATATAGTATTTATATCTACAAGCATTTGAACAAATACCTTTATTTGCATCTCTACCTAACATATAATTAGATATTAAGCATCTTCCAGAATAAGCAACACACATTGAACCATGGATAAATACTTCAAGCTCACAACCTTCTGGAGTATTTTCATTTATTTCAGTTATTTCTTTTAATGTAAGTTCTCTTGCTAATACAATTCTCTTAACACCTTGTTCATACCAGAACTTAGTTGCCATCCAGTTTGTTATATTTGCTTGAGTACTTAAATGTATTTCTAAGTTTGGTGCTGCAGTCTTTGCTGCTGCTACTATTGATGGGTCTGCTACTATAATAGCATCTACACCTAAATCATATAGTCCTTTTATATATTCTTCTACACCTTTTAAATCATGATTTCTAGGGAATACATTCATAGTTACATATAACTTTTTCCCTCTATCGTGGCAGTATTTAATACCTTCAGCCATTTCGTCATTAGTAAAATTATCTGAAAAGGCTCTTAAATTTAATCTTCCTCCACCTATATATACAGCATCTGCTCCAAAATCTATTGCTATTTTTAATCTATCTAGACTTCCTGCTGGTGCTAAAATCTCTGGTTTTTTCATGTATTTACCTCCTTTTAGTCACTGCAATTCCATCCCCCATTGGTATTACAGAAGTAATTAAATTTTCATCCTTAGATACTAATTCTAAGTATTTTCTCATTCTCTTTACTATAGTTATTTTTCTCCTCTTAACTAAGTCATTAGATGCAACCATTCCTCTAAAAAGAACATTATCTGCAACAATAATACCATCTTCATTTAATAACCTAAGACAATTATGTAAAAAATGATTATAATGGCCTTTTCCTGCGTCCATGAAAATAAGATCATATTTATCATCTAAATTATCAAGAACTTCCAGACAGTCCCCTTCAATAATTTCTATTTTATGTTCTAAGTTATATTTTTTAAAGTTTTCCCTAGCATATTTTATCATATTTTCATCACGCTCAACAGTAGTTATTTTTGTCTTATTTCCTGTGGCTTCACACATTAATATAGCTGAATAACCAATTGCTGTACCAAGCTCTAAGATTTTTAAAGGTTTTTTCATACTAACTATAAACTCTAAAAATTTTGCCGTTTCCTTTTGTGCAATAGGAACTTTATTTTCTTTTGCAAAGTCTTCTAATTCTTTAAACTTTTCAGTTCCTTCTGGTATTAAACTTCTAATATATTCTTCCATATAATCATAAGTTATTCCACTCATGCTAATCCTCCATATATTAAGTTAATTAATTAATATCCAAGTTCCTCTAGTTTATTCATAAAATCAACATCACTATTAGTAAAATAATGAGTTTTTTCATCTTGAAGTACATAAAATAAATAATCTGTTTTTTCTGGTTTTAATGCAGCTTTAATTGATTCTAAACCTGGATTAGATATAGGTCCTATAGGCAACCCATAATTTCTATATGTGTTGTATGGAGAATCTACTTCTAAATGTTTTTCAAAAACTGTTTCTACATGTTCACCTAAAGCGTAAATAACCGTTGCATCTATTTGAAGCATCATACCATCATTTAATCTATTAACTATAACTGATGATATTAAAGGTCTTTCACTGTCTACTCTTGCTTCCTTTTCTACCATAGAAGCTATAGTAATAACAGTTTCTATATCATCTGAATTAATTTCTATGCCAGTTTCTTTACTAGCTTGCTCTAGTATTTCTTCAAATCTTGCAACCATTTTAGTTACTATTTCTTTAGGCTTTTCTCCAACTTTTAATAAATATGTATCTGGAAATAAATATCCTTCTAAATTGTATTTTTTGCTGCTATCAATTTTAACATATCTAGGTAACTCATATTCTTTAATAGCTAATAGAAAATCACTCTTACTGCAGATTCCTTCAATTTCTAATTTTTCTGCTATATCTTCTATTGTGTAGCCTTCGGGAATAGTAAATTTAACTATATTCATTGAAGATTCCTTAGTTAATGTGTCTATTAGCTCATCTAGTGAAAATTTATTTTCTATAATATATTCACCTTGCTTAATGTCTATATTTTTACCTAAAACCTTAACATATAATTTTATAAATGGTACTCCTTTAATCTTTCCTTCTTTGGATAAAGAATTTATAATACTATAAAAACTATCTCCTTCATTAACTCTTACTACTATGTTTGAATCATTTTTTAAAGGCTTGTTAATTATACTGACAAAAGTTAATAAAAAGCTTATAAATACAATTATAATTATTGTTATGGGAATTATTTTTAAACCTAGTTTTTTCATAAAAACCCCCTACATAGAAAGTAAATAGCCTATTTAGGCTATTTACCCTATTATAATACTTTTTTTTTAACTTATAAAGAATTTTATCTATTTTTTGCTTCTGCTTGTTATTCTTCTTCTTTCAGCAGCATCTAATACTCTTTTTCTCATTCTTATATTTTCTGGAGTAACTTCAACTAACTCATCTGCATTAATAAATTCAAGACATTGTTCTAAAGTCATTTGTCTTGGAGGTATTAATTTAACTGCATCGTCAGATCCTGATGCTCTTGTATTAGTAAGCTTTTTACCTTTACATATATTTATATCTATATCTTCTGCTCTTGAACATTCTCCAACTATCATACCTTGATATACTGGAACTCCTGCTCCTATAAATAAACTTCCTCTTTCTTGAGCATTGAATAATCCATAAGTTATAGCATCTCCATCTTCAAATGAACATATTGACCCTCTACTTCTTCCTGGAATTTCTCCTTTGAAACTATCATATCCATGGAATACATGGTTCATAATACCATTTCCTTTAGTATCTGTCATAAATTCGTTTCTAAATCCTATTAGTCCTCTAGCAGGTACTATAAATTCAAGTCTAGTATATCCATTTACAGCAGAAGTCATATTTACCATTTCAGCTTTTCTAGGTCCTAATTTTTCCATAACAGGTCCCATAAATTCTTCAGGAACATCTATTGTTAAGTATTCCATAGGTTCTACTTTCTTGCCATTTTCTTCTTTAAATATAACATTAGCTTTAGAAACTTGGAATTCATATCCTTCTCTTCTCATAGTTTCAATTAATATAGATAAATGAAGTTCTCCTCTACCTGAAACTTCAAAACAATCTGATGAAATTTCATTAACTCTTAAGCTAACATTTGTTTCTAATTCTTTTAATAATCTATCTCTTAAATGTCTTGAAGTTACAAATTCGCCTTCTCTTCCTGCAAAAGGAGAATCATTTACCATAAAGTTCATGCTTAATGTTGGTTCATCAATTTCAACAAATGGTAATGCTTCTGGATTTGCTGCATCAGCTATAGTTTCTCCAATATTACAATCTGGAATACCACTTAAAGCAATTATTTCACCTAAAGATGCTTCTTGTACATCTTCTCTATTCAATCCATTATATGTAAATATACTTGATACTCTATAATTACTTGTTGTTCCATCATTTCTTACTAAAGCAACTTGTTGATTTTTCTTTACAGTTCCTCTATGTATCTTACCAATTGCTATTCTTCCTACATATTCACTACTATCTAATGTAGTTACAAGCATTTGTAATGGACCTTCTATATCTCCTTTAGGTGGTTCAACATTTTCTAATATTGTTTCAAATAATGGTATCATATCATTATTTATATCTTCTACATTATATCTTGCAAATCCTTCTCTTGCTGAAGCATAAATTATTTTAAAATCTAATTGTTCGTCCTCTGCACCAAGTTCGATAAATAATTCAAAAACTTCATCAATTACTTCATCTGGTCTTGCATTTGGTTTGTCTATTTTATTAATAACAACTATTGGTCTTAATCCTAATTCTAAAGCTTTCTTTAAAACGAATTTTGTTTGTGGCATTGGACCTTCGTAAGAGTCTACTACTAATAATACTGAGTCAACCATTTTAAGAACACGTTCAACTTCTCCACCAAAATCAGCATGTCCTGGAGTATCTACAACATTGATTTTCACTCCATTATATGTTATTGCTGTATTTTTAGAAAGAATTGTAATTCCTCTTTCTTTTTCTAAGTCATTTGAGTCCATAACTCTTTCTTCAACTTTTTCATTGCTTCTAAATACGTGGCTTTCTTTAAATAAAGCATCTACTAAGGTTGTCTTACCATGGTCAACGTGAGCTATTATAGCAATATTTCTAATATCATCTCTACTAATTAAATTCATTTACTTTCCTCCACTATGTTTATTTATATGATGTAAACCTATAAATTATTTTTTCCAAAATAAAATTGGATACGCGAGTATCCAATTTAAAAAAATTATTTAAACTATACTTATTCTAAGGTTATTATTAAAAAATGTCAACCTATTAGATTATATTTCCATTATAATTGGTAATATCATAGGTTTTCTCTTAGTCTTTTCATATAGGTAAGATCTAAGTTCATCTCTAACCTTAGACTTTAGACTAGCCCAATCTGTTATATTGCTTTCTTCACATTCTCTTAAAACATATTTAACAATATCTTTAGCCTCGTCCATTAATCCTTCAGATTCTCTTACATATACAAATCCTCTTGAAATGATATCTGGTCCAGCAATAATTGAGTTGTTTTCCTTAGATAGTGTTACTACTACTGTTAATATACCATCTTGAGATAAATGTTTTCTATCTCTTAATACTATATTTCCAACATCTCCTACGCCTAATCCATCAACAAATACTTGCCCTGCATTAACTGTCCCATTTTTTCTAATAGCATTTCTATTAACTTCTATTACTCCACCATTTTCAGGTATTAATACATTTTCTTCTGGAAGTCCTAAAGATACTGCAAGTTCACCATGTTGCTTTAAGTGTCTATACTCTCCATGAACTGGAATAAAGAACTTAGGTTTTACTAAACTATGCATAAGTTTTAATTCTTCTTGACATGCATGCCCAGAAACGTGTATTTCTGCCAAGGACTTGTAAATTACTTCTGCTCCCTTTTGGAATAATTGATTAATAACTCTTGAAACTAACTTTTCATTTCCAGGTATTGGTGTTGCAGATATAATTACAGTATCTCCTTCAACTATATTAACCTTTCTGTGTTCAGAGTTTGCCATTCTTGTAAGAGCTGACATTGGTTCTCCTTGGCTTCCTGTAGTTATAATAACAACCTTATTATTTGGATATTTATTAATTTGATCTATACTTACTAATATATCTTTTTCAAATTCTAAATAACCAAGTTCTGTAGCTACAGCAACTATATTTTCCATACTTCTTCCTGATACTGCAACTTTTCTATCATGTAAGCGTGCTGCATCAATTATTTGTTGTATTCTATGAACATTTGAAGCAAATGTTGCTATTATAATTCTTCCTTTTGCTTTAGAGAATAATCTTGCAAAACTTTCTCCTACAACTTTTTCTGACATAGTATATCCTGGCTTTTCAACATTAGTTGAATCAGCTAGCATAGCTAATACTCCTCTTTTTCCTATTTCTGCAAATCTGCCAAAATCCATAGGTTCTCCATCTATAGGAGTATAGTCTATTTTAAAATCTCCTGTGTGTAATACAACTCCAAGTGGAGTGTGTATTGCAATTGCAACTGAATCTGCTATAGAGTGATTAGTTTTAATAAACTCTACAGATACTGAATTCAATTTAATGACATCTCTTGGTTTTACTCTTATAAGTTCTGTTGAACTTAATAATCCGTGCTCCTTAAGCTTTGTTTCAACAATTCCAAGAGTTAATTTCGTTCCATATACAGGCACATTTAATTGTCTTAAAATATATGGTAATGCACCTATATGGTCTTCATGACCGTGTGTTAAGAATATTCCTCTTATCTTATCTTTATTTTTTAATAAATAACTAATATCTGGTATTACTAAATCAATACCGAACATATCTTCATCTGGGAATTTAAGACCGCAATCTATAACTATAATGTCTTCTTTATATTCTATTACAGTTATATTCTTGCCTATTTCATTAATTCCACCTAAAGGAATAATCCTAACCTTTGCCTTCTCGTTTTTCAATATGTCCCCTCCTTCTTCCTAAATTATGTAACTTAAAGATCTCTCTATAAGAGATACCTCTTCATCCACTATTTTTTATTTTCTTCAATCTTACTTTGACATTTTCTACAAATACCAAAGAATTTAACACTATGGTCTATAATTTTAAACCCATAAGATCTTTCAACTTCTTCTTCAAGTTCATCTAAAAGATCATCTTGGACTTCAATTACTCCCTTACATTCATTACATACTAAGTGATGATGTCTATGCCCTTCATTTCTACGAGCTAATTCATATCTACTACATCCATCATCTAAATCTAACTTACATACAACTCCTAATTCTTCTAATAAAATTATAGTTCTATATACAGTTGCAAGACCTATTTCCGGACAACTTTTCTTTACTTCATCGTATATTTCCTCTGCTGTTAAGTGCTCGCCTTCTTTATCTATTATAGTGTCAACGATAGCTCTTCTTTGCGGAGTTAATTTATACCCTTTTTGTTTTAAATCTTCCTTTAAAACATTAAAATCTATAGTGCTTGAATGTTCCACAGACAACACACCCCCTTCTACATTATTTTATTTATTGTAAAACTACTCTTCTTCTGAAAAAATAGTATCATATGCTTCTTGAACTGCAGCAAGTTCTACTTCATCATCAATAGGAATTAATAAATCATCGCCTTCTTCATCTACTCCTACTTTTAAAGCAAATATATCATCTTCAGTATAATTATCATCATATACTATAACATATTCACTTTTTTCTTCTGTATCTGGATTTACCATATCAAAAAATGCCACAACATTTAATTTTACTAAATTACCATCTTCATCATATAATTCTAATTGTTTTAAATCTTTGTTCATAAAAAATCTCCTTTTTTTATAATTGTAATTTTCAACATGTCACTTGTCAATAATAATTTTCAATTGATAGTAAAGTATTATTTCATACTTAATCTATCTAAGTATCCTTGAAGGATATAAATAGCAGCAATTTTATCTACTATTTTCTTTCTCTTATTTCTTGATAAATCTGCTTCTATCATAGCTTTATGAGCTGCCACTGTGGTTAATCTTTCATCCCACATTTCAACTTTTAAGCCTGTATATTCTTTTATTTGATTTGAAAACTCAAGAACTCTTTCTCCTGATTCTCCAATACTTCCATTCATATTTTTAGGTAACCCAATAACTATAGTTTCAACTGAGTATTCTTTGCATATTTTTTCTACTTCTTCAAGGTCATTTTCTTTCTTAGTTCTTCTAATAGTAGTTATTCCTTGAGCAGTCCACCCTAATGGATCACTTACAGCTACACCAATAGTTTTGGATCCTATATCTAAACCTAATATTCTCATCTATTACTCCTCAAAAATTAAAGAGTACCCGAATAAACGGGCACTCTTTATTTTATTTCTAAATAAGATTTTATAACTTCCTCAAGAATTTCATCTCTTTCAAGTTTTCTTAGTAAAGCTCTTGCTCCGTTGTAGCTTGTAATGTAAGAAGGGTCTCCTGAAATGAGATATCCAACTAGCTGATTAACTGGGTTATAACCTTTCTCTTGTAGCGCATTATAAACATCTGTTAATATTGATTTTGTTAAATCTCCTTTGTTGATGTTTAAATTAAATTGCATTGTTGCATCTAAGTTATTCTTCATATAACTGCTGCTAATTGCAGCCCACCCCCTTACTTATATTTAGTTAAATTCTTCTAATAATAGTATATCATTTATTTCAAATTTTATTCACTGTTTATACTTATTAATTATATTATAAACTAAAAATTTTTAAAAGTACACTATTTTACCAAAGATTCTATTACAGAATAAGTTTTTTCCATTGCAGTTTTTATATTTTCAGGATTCTTACCACCAGCTTGCGCCATGTCTGGTCTTCCTCCTCCGCCGCCACCAACTATAGCAGCTACTTCTTTAATTATCTTACCACAATGAATACCTTTATCTAATACATCTTTCGTTGCCATTGATATTAAACTTACTTTTCCAGAAACATTACTAAACAATACAACTACTCCACTTGAAAGTTTGTTTCTAACCTTGTCAGCAAGATCTCTTAAAGAATTTCCATCTATATCTGCTACTTCAAATACAGCCACTTTAATACCATTAACATCTTTAACTGAAGCAATAATTTCATCTTCAACTCCTGATGCTAATTTATTTTTAAGTTCTAGTATTTCTTTTTCTTTTTCCTTAATTTCTGAACCTTGAGAAGCTATCTTCTTAAGTACATCTTTTTCGCTACACTTAAGAACGCTACATGCTTCTTTTAATAGTCTTTGTTTTTCTTCCATATATTTTATAGCATTAATACCAGTTACAGCTTCTATTCTCCTAATACCTGCTGCTACACCTGCTTCAGATATTATCTTAAATAACCCTATTTCTCCTGAGTTATGAACGTGAGTACCTCCACAAAGTTCCTTTGAGAACTCTCCAACACTAACAACTCTTACTTTATCTCCATACTTATCATCAAATAAAGCCATAGCTCCTGAATTTCTAGCTTCATCTAAAGTCATTAAATCAGTATTAACATTAAATACTTCCATAATTTTTATATTAACTAGATCTTCTAATTTTTGTATTTCTTCTTCTGATAATGCCTTAAAATGTGCAAAGTCAAATCTTAATCTTTCATCATCTACATATGAACCAGCTTGATTTACATGTTTACCAACTACTTGCTTTAATGCTTCATGTAACATATGTGTTGCAGTATGATTTTTTGCAATATTACTTCTTCTTAATAAATCTATTTTTAGTGTTGCATTTTCATTTATTTTTATATTACCGTCAGTAATTTTTACATAATGTACAGTTTTTCCACCAACATTTTTCTTTGTATCATAAACATATGCTTCTCCACTAGTTGTCTTAATAGTACCCTTATCTCCTACTTGACCACCCATTTCAGCATAGAATGGAGTTTCTTCAGTTACTATATAACCTTTATCTCCCTTTACTAATTCATTTACGAAATCAGTATCATTTGCTAAAACAAGAATTTTTGAATTAATTTCAATATTACTATATCCAACAAATTCAGTATTAATTGAAGCCTCTATCTTATTTATTGGGCTTTCATCACTTCCCATATAAGAAGATTCACCTCTAGCACTTCTAGCTCTTTGTCTTTGTTCTTCCATTTCCTTTTTGAAAGAATCATGATCAACCTTCATGCCTTTTTCTTCTAATATCTCTTCTGTTAATTCAATAGGGAATCCATAAGTATCATATAACTTAAATGCCTTTTCTCCCTTTAAGATTTCTTCCTTTGCAGCTTCCATTTCTTCAATATAATCATTTAATATATTCATACCTGAATCTATAGTTTCATTGAATCTTTCTTCTTCTAGTGAAACTATTTTTTCTATATATTCTTTATTTTCTTTAAGATTTGGAT
>NZ_JABUTB010000036.1:39520-50393 GCF_021443865.1 Clostridium sp. | reverse complement strand
CAAACTAGACTTCAAAAGATGGAAAATGAAAATATGGATGGAATTATTTTAGCAGCAGCGGGCTTAAAAAGATTAAACATGGAAAGATATATTACAGATTATTTTGACCCTAAAATATTTTTACCTGCTATTGGCCAAGGAGCTTTAGGGGTAGAAACTTTAATAGGTGGAGAATATAATTCATATTTAAAAAAATTAGATAATAAAGAAGTAAGAATAGCTGTTGAAGCTGAAAGAAGCTTTATGAAGGAATTAAATGGCGGTTGTCATAGTGTAATAGGTGTTTATTCTGAAATTAAAGATAATGATTTATATATGATAGGTACCTTTGATATAGGTGGAGGAAAAATAATAAAGAAGGATATATTAGGACATAAAGAAAATCACATTGAAGCTGGATATAAGTTAGCAAAGGAAATAATGAAAGGATAACAAAATGAGTAAGGTTTATATTATTGGTACAGGGCCAGGGGATGAAGAGTTATTAACTTTAAAAGCAGTAGAAGCTTTAAATAAATGTACAGCAGTTTTATACGATAGATTAGTTTCAAATAATATATTAAATTACTTAAATGACAATTGTGAAATATATTATTGTGGAAAAGAACCTGGAGCTCATTATAAAACTCAAGAGGAAATTAATGAATCTTTAATTGAATTAGCTAAAAAAGGTCATATAGTTGGAAGAATAAAAGGTGGAGATCCTTATGTTTTTGGAAGAGGTGGAGAGGAAGTATTAGCTTTAATAGATGAAAATATAGATTTTGAAGTTATTCCAGGTGTAACATCTCCTATAGCTGTATTAAATTATGCAGGTATTCCAATTACTCAAAGAGGAATGTCACAAAGCTTTCATATAATTACAGGAATGACTGCAGGAGTACAAAATATTAATTGGGAAGCAGTTGCAAAGGAGAAGGGCACCTTAGTTTTTATGATGGGGCTTAGTAACCTTAATGAAATAATAAAGAACTTAATAAATAATGGTAAAGATAAAAATACCAATGTAGCTGTAGTAATGAGAGGAACTTCTTCAAAGCAAAAGAAGGTAGTAGGAACATTAATAGATATTGAAGAAAAAGTTAAAGAAGCTAAATTGAAATCCCCATGTATAATAGCTGTTGGTGAAGTAATTAGCTTAAATGATAAACTTAATTGGTATGAGAAAAAGCCTTTATTTGGTTTAAATGTTTGTGTAACGAGGTCTAGAGAGCAAGCATCTAATTTAAAAAGAAAGTTAAGAGAATTAGGAGCAGAGGTTACAGAAATTAATTCAATAAAAATAGAGCCAACTAAGGAAAATTTAAATGAAGTAAAAAATAAGCTTTCTAGTTATGATCATATTATATTAACTTCTGTTAATGGAGTAAATATATTCTTTGATTATATAATAGAAAATAAAATAGATATAAGAGAAATAAAAGGAAAGTTTTCTGTAGTTGGAAAAGCTACGAAGAAAGCTCTTAATGAAAGAGGAATTCAAGCCTTTATCATGGGAAGAGAGTTTGTTGGAGAAGGATTATTTAAGGAGTTAAAACCACATTTAATAAAGGGCGAAAAAGTTTTACTACCATGTTCTTCAGAAAGCAGAAGCTATTTAAAAGATGAAATTGAAAAATTAGGGTTAACCGTTGATAGAATTCATACATATAACACAGTTTGCGGCATTGTAAAAAATGAGAAAGCCTTTGAAGAGGTTGATTTTATTTTATATACTAGCCCAAGTACAGTAAATAATATGATTAACTTATTTGGACTTCATAAACTTAAAGAAAAATATAATATAGCTATAGGACCACAAACTTTTAAGGCATTAAAAGAAAATGGACTTAATGGATATACCTGTAGAAAACATTCTGAAGATGGATTCTTAGAAGAAATAGTAGAAATATATAAAGCAAAAAAAGAAAGCAAAGGTGAATAAAATGATTAATAGGGGAAGAAGATTAAGAGCAACAAATGCAATTAGAGATTTAATAAGAGAAAATACATTAAGTTCAAATGATTTAATTTTTCCTATTTTTGTTGTTGAAGGTGATAATAAAAAAGAAGAGATATCATCTATGAAGGGAAATTACCATTGGTCTATTGATAGACTTCCAGAAGTAATTAAGGAAGTGGAAGAAAGCAATATAAAAGGAATAATTCTATTTGGAATACCAAATCACAAGGATGATTGTGGAACAGAAAGCTATAATGATAATGGAATTGTTCAACAAGCAATAAGAAAAGTAAGAGAAATATCTAAAGATTTATATATAATTGCTGATGTTTGTATGTGTCAATATACTAGCCATGGACATTGTGGAATATTAAAGGGCAATGAAGTTGATAATGATAAAACTCTAGAAGTATTAGGAAAGATAGCCTTATCTTACGCAAAGGCTGGTGCTAATATGGTAGCCCCTTCTGATATGATGGACGGAAGAATTGGATATATAAGAGAAGTATTAGATGAAAATAATTACGAAAATGTTGCAATTATGAGTTATGCAGCTAAATATTCTTCAGCCTTTTATGGACCTTTTAGAGAAGCAGCTCATTCAGCACCTCAATTTGGAGATAGAAAAACCTATCAAATGGATCCGGCTAATTCAGAAGAAGCTATAAAGGAAATAGAATGGGATATTAAAGAAGGTGCAGATATAATTATGGTTAAGCCAGCAATGTCTTATTTAGACATTATAAGAAGGGCAAAAGAAAAAGTAAATGTACCTATTTGTGCCTATAATGTTAGTGGTGAATTTGCTATGGTTAAATCAGCAGCAGAAGCAGGGCTTATAAATGAAAAATCAGTGGCCTTAGAAATGTTACTTTCTATGAAAAGAGCAGGAGCGGATATTATAATTACATATTTTGCATTAGATGCAGTAAGATGGCTAAAGGAGAATTAATATGAGAAATGAAGTAATATTCCATGAATCTAAAAAATATATGCCTGGTGGAGTTAATTCACCAGTTAGATCTTATAAAAATATTGGAATAACACCACCAATTATAAAAAGTGGTAAGGGTGCAGTAATAATAGATGAAGAAGGTAAGGAATACATTGATTTTGTATTGGCTTGGGGTCCTATGATACTTGGCCATTCTGATAATGATGTTATAAAAGCTATAAAAAACACTTCTGAATCAGCCATAGCCTTTGGTGCACCTACGGAACTAGAACTTACTATGGCGAAATTCTTATGTAAGAACATAGAGAATATTGAAATGGTAAGAATGGTTAATTCAGGTACAGAAGCCACAATGAGTGCTATAAAGCTTGCTAGAGGCTATACTAAAAGGAATAAAATAATTAAGTTTGCTGGATGCTATCATGGACATTTTGATGGATTCTTAGTAGAAGCAGGTTCAGGAGTATTAACAAATGGAATACCAGGCTCTTTAGGAGTACCAGAGGATAGTATAAAAAACACTTTAATTGCAGTTTATAATGACAAAGAAAGTATAAAGGCTTTATTTGATAAATACGGAGATGATATAGCAGGAGTTATTATAGAGCCAGTTGCAGGGAATATGGGAGTAATTAAAGCAGAAGAAGATTTTATGAAGCTTTTAAGAGAACTTTGTGATAAGTATGGAGCTTTATTAATTTTTGATGAAGTAATGAGTGGATTTAGAGTTTCCTTTGAAGGGGCACAGAAGTTATTTAATGTTAAGCCAGATTTAGTTACCTATGCTAAGATAATTGGAGGAGGACTTCCTTGTGGTGCTTATGGTGGGAAAAAGGAAATAGTTGAATCTTTAGCTCCTTTAGGAGAAGTTTATCAAGCTGGAACTATGTCAGGTAATCCAATAGTTATGGCTGCTGGACTAGCAACTTTAAAGAAAATAAAGTCTAATAAAGAAGAGTATTATGAAAAGATAAATTATCTAGGACAGCTATTAGAAGATGGATTAAGAGAAATATCAAAGGAGAAGAAAATACCACTAACTATAAATAGAGAAGGTGGAATGCTTACTATTTTCTTTACAGATTTAGAAAAAGTAAAGAGTTATGATGATGTTAAAACCTGTGATGAAGGAATATTTAAAAAATATTTTAATCATATGATTGAAAATGGAATTAATATACCACCATCTCAATACGAAGCATTATTTTTAAGCGTTGCTCACACAGAAGAGCATATAAATAAATTCCTAGAAGCTTTTAAAAGTTTTAATATATAAGGTGATGATTTTATGTCAAAAGCAATTATAATAGTTTCTTTTGGAACCTCTAATTTAGCGGGATTAAAGGTAATAGAGGATTTTGAAAATGAAATAAGAGGATATTTCAATGAAAGATATAAAGTCTGTAAAGCCTTTACTTCAAGTAGTATATCTAATATATTATTTAATAAACATGGGAAGATAGTGCCTAGATTAGAAGAGGCACTATTTAATTTAAGTAATGATGGATATAGGGAAGTATATATACAACCTCTTCATATTATTGAAGGTAGTGAATACCTATCTATATTAAAAACTATAAAAGAATATAATTACTCATTTTCAAAACTAACCTTGGGAAAGGTTATTATGGGTAATAATAAAGAAGAACTTATAAAGGGCTGTAACTTAATAGTTGATGCTATGGAAAAAGAATTAGATAAGGATAAAAACTTAGTTTTAGTAGGCCATGGATCAAGAACTATAGATGTAGAAAGCTATAATTATTTAAAGGATACCTTTATAGAAAAAGGATTTAAAAAAGTTTTCTTAGGGACTTTAGAAGGTGAAAATAAAAAGGATAATATACTAAAGGAACTTTTATATAATGATATAGAAGAAGTTTCAATAGTCCCAATACTTATGCTTCCAGGAAATCATATAGTTAGAGATATTTTTGGAGAAAGTAATTCATGGCAAAGCTTATTTATAGAAAATAATATAAAGGTAAATGAAGTAAAGAAATCATTACTAGAGTATTCTATTATAAAAGAGTTTTATTTAAATTTAATAAATAGTAATATTAGGTAAAATGAATTTTTAATTGCAAAAACTTATTTTTCATTGTAAAATGTTTTAGGCAAAAAATAAATTCATATTAAAATAATATATGGATGAGATAGTGGGGTGTATTATGTATAGTAAAGAAATTAGTAGTTTAGCCCATTCAGCTGAGGTTAAAAGCAATTTATTAAAAAGAAGTAAAGCCAAGTATATTATAAGTGCAATGCTTGGAAGTTTATTTGTAAGCTTAGGTATAATGCTTATTTATACTATTGGTGGAATAATGCATCATAATGATGTGAATACATATAAAATCCTTATGGGAGTATCCTTTGGAGTTGCACTTAGTTTAGTTCTAATGGCAGGAGGAGATTTATTTACTAGTAATGCTATGATTATGACTATGGGTGCTTTAGAGAAGACAGTAACTTGGATAGATGCAATGAAAATTTGGTTTGCAAGTTGGATTGGTAATATCCTTGGAGGAATAGTTGGAGCAGGATTATTCATTAGCGCAGGTTTAGTAGGTGGAAAAAGTGATTACATAGGAGAATTTATTGTTAGCAATGCATTAGCTAAAATAAATACTCCAGCAGAGCAATTAATAATAAAAGGAATACTTTGTAACATATTAGTTTGTTTAGCAGTTTGGATGTGCTATAAATTAAAAGAAGAAACAGCTAAGATAATAATGATATTCTGGTGTTTATTTACTTTTATAACAGCAGGATTTGAACATAGTGTAGCAAATATGAGCTTTTTAGCTATGGGTCATCTAATAGATCCTTCTACAATAACTTTAGGGGGATATGCTTATAACGTAATATTAGTTTCAATTGGTAACTTTATTGGTGGAGTATTATTCTTAGCATTACCATATTACTTCATTACAGCAGGAGAAGAAATTAAGAATTAAAAATGAAGAATGAAGAATTAAAGAAGAAACTCCTTTAGGAGTTTCGAAAAATGGTAATTTGGAACAAATTACTTCAATAATTCTACATTTTAAAAGGAGTTGTCGTAAGACAACTCCTTTTATTTATACTTCAAAAATCCATCCTTCTGGAGCTTCAATATCCCCAAGTTGGATTCCACAAAGAATTCTATAAAGTTCTTTTATAACTGGACCTACTTCTTTTTCACTATGGAAAACATGTAATTTGTCCTTATATTCTATTCCTCCAATTGGAGTTATAACAGCAGCTGTACCACAAGCACCAGCTTCTTTAAATTCATCTAAATTATCTACATAAACATCTCTTTCATAAACAGGCATATTTAAATAATCTCTAGCTATATCCATTAGAGAATATTTAGTTATGCTAGGTAAAATAGAAGGTGATTTTGGGGTGATAAATTCATTGTTTTTAGTTATACCAAAGAAATTAGCAGCACCAACTTCTTCGATTTTAGTATGAGTTGCTGGATCAAGATATATACAATCTGCAAAACCTCTTTCAGCAGCTATTAAATGTGGATGTAGAGAAGCAGCATAGTTACCACCAACCTTTTGACCACCTGTTCCATATGGGGCAGCTCTATCATAATCAGCAATCATAAAGTTACATGGTGTTAAGCCTTCTTTGAAGTAAGGCCCAACAGGAACTGCAAATACAGAAAATATATATTCAGGTGCAGGTTTAACACCAATATTATCTCCAACTCCTATCATAAAAGGTCTTAAATAAAGTGTTGCTCCAGAGCCATAAGGTGGAACAAAATGTTCATTAGCTTTTACAACTTGTTTACAAGCATCTATAAATTTTTCAACTGGAATTTCAGGCATAAGAAGTTTTCTTGTGCTTTCATTCATTCTATTAGCATTTCTATCAACTCTAAATAATTGAATTTTACCATCTTTTCGTCTATAAGCTTTTAGCCCCTCAAAGCATTGTTGACCATAATGTAAAGCAGTAGACGCTTCACTTATTCTTAACATATTGTCTTCAGTAAGTTTACCTTCATCCCATTTCCCATTTTTCCAAACTGATATATATCTATAATCAGTTTTAATGTAATTAAAACCAAGGTTACTCCAATCAATATTAACATCATTTTTCATATATAAAACCTCCCTCATGGTTTTGATATTATTTTATCACTTGTTATAATAATAATAAATGATTATAAGGAAAATATGCAAATTTTTTCATATTGCAGTTTTATATAAAAGAATGTATAGTGGAATAGAGGAAAATATTGTATTTTAAATTATATGGTATAGAAAGGAAGTGCATTATTATGCAAAAAGAAATTATTTCAACAAGTAATGCTCCGTCAGCAATTGGACCTTATTCTCAAGGAATTAAGATAGGTGATATGGTATTTACATCAGGACAAATTCCAGTTAATCCAGCTACAGGAGAGGTTGTTACTGAAATTAAAGCAGCTACAAAACAATCATTAGAAAACGTTAAAGCAGTTTTAGAAGCAGCTGGTAGTAGCTTAGAAAAGGTAGTAAAAGTAGTAGTATTTATAAAAGATATGAATGATTTTGCTGAAATGAATGAAGTTTATGGACAATATTTTACAGAAAACCCACCAGCAAGAAGCTGCGTAGAGGTTGCTAGATTACCAAAGGATTGCGTGGTAGAAATAGAAGCAATTGCTACCCTTTAGTTAATAGTGAATAGATAATAGAGGAAAGTGAAGAGTGAAGAGTGAAGAGTGAAGAGTGAGTGGTTAAGAGAACAGAGTAGAAGTATGGTTTGAAAATTGTTAATAAAAGTGGACATTAATAATAACTAATTTTATGATTAATTATTTATTATTCAACAATAAGTCCGAAAAGTAAAATACACAAAAATTTACGTTTTCTTAATTATAACTCTTTCTTTTTAATATAAGTTTTGCAAAGCAAAACCCCAGTATCTCTTATCTCTTCATTTTTACTTCTTACTTATTCACTTCTCTTGTTTCTTACTTATTCTCTATCTCCGTAAGATTTTTCCAGTATCTTTTAGGCATGAATTGTTTTTGAAGTCTTGCATTAGTTCTTTCTTTAATTGTAGTAGATACAAAGTAATTTTTCCAAAGGTCTTCAAATTCATCAGAATAGTTCTTTAAGGAGCTATAAATATCCTCATTCATTTCTGTTATTTCCCAGGAAACTCTGTTATAAACTGAAGCTATATTTCTTTTAATATCATGAATAATCCAATATTCATTAGAAAATCTTCTTTGAAAATGAGGAGATATAAGTTCTAGTATATTATTATCTGGTTCTA
Source organism: Clostridium sp. (assembly GCF_021443865.1). Taxonomy (GTDB): domain Bacteria; phylum Bacillota; class Clostridia; order Clostridiales; family Clostridiaceae; genus Clostridium. Next base: position 42,228 of record NZ_JABUTB010000036.1, on the reverse strand, counting down.
TAGGTGAATACAGAAATTTATCATTGATTAAAGAGAACCTAACAAAGCCAGTAAATCTATGAGCTTCAAGGGAAACCCTTCTTTCTATTAAATCTATTTCACGAACTATATCTAAGTATAAGTGTTTATGAATATCGCTTCCAATTTTAAAAGCAGTTTTTAAATATTTGTAGCATAAAATTCCTTTATCTTTATTATTTGATAAGTAAAGAGAATATATTTTACTTAATGCTAATGGATCGATTTTAGTGACAATAGCAGTTTTGACCTTTTGATATTTTTCTAAATCAGTTTCTAAATATTTAACAGTAGTTAACATATCTATATCATCATAAGAATCTGTATCTATTGAAGTTATCTCATCCTTTGAATAAAAAGCATAATAAATTGCAGTTAAAAAGCCTTCGAAGGAATCTTCATACACTAACTTTAACATTTCTTCACCACCTTATATTTCACCAGTTATAGAAGTGTGTTTATCCTTAGGTAAAACAATTTGATTACTTTCAGGAAGAAATATATTGCTTTTAGATTTAGTATAGATATTATCAAAGAAAGATATTTGCTCTGAATTTTCAGCATCTATTTTTGGCTTATCCATATAAAGAAGTCTAGTTCTTATATTTTCATCATTAAAGGATACATTTCCATAATACTTACCTCTGCAAGTGATAAAGTACTTGGCTCTTTTTAGTACTACACCAATCTTCTTTAAATCCTCAAAGGAAAGAGAGTGTACTTTTCTAGCAATAATGATTTTCTTAGCCGAACGCACTCCTATCCCTGGAATTCTTAGTAGTTCATCGTAGGATACCTTATTTATTTCCATTGGGAAATTATCAATATTATTTAATGCCCAAGATGTCTTAGGATCAAAATTTAAATCAAAGTTTTCATTTTCATCCTTTAATAATTCTTCAGCTTTAAAGCCATAGAATCTAAGTAGCCAGTCAGCTTGGTAAAGTCTATGTTCTCTAACTAATGGTGGGTGTATTATATCTGGTAATGCCTTTTCATTTTTTACAACAGGAACATAGGCAGAATAATATACTCTTTTTAAATCAAATTTCTTATAGAGGTTTTCTGATAAATGTAATATTTTATAATCACTTTCAGGAGTAGCACCTACAATAAGTTGAGTACTTTGACCACCAGGAACAAATAATGGAGTAGAGCGTATATTTCTTTTTAAATCTTTATTTTCAATTATAGAATTTTTAATTATACCCATAGGTGCCAGTATATTTTCCTTAGTTTTTTGAGGAGCAAGGAGCTTTAGACTTGAAGAAGAAGGAAGTTCTATATTTACACTCATTCTATCTACATACTTTCCAGCTTCTTTTATTAAAGTTTCATCTGCACCAGGTATAGCCTTTAAATGGATGTAGCCATTAAATTTTTCATCTACACGAAGTTTTTTAACTACAGAAAGTAAAAGCTCCATTGTATAATTAGGACTTTTAAAAATTGCAGAGCTTAAAAAAAGACCTTCAATATAATTTCTCTTATAAAAATTAATAGTTAAATCTACAACTTCTTCAGGAGTAAAAGCAGCTCTAGGTACATCCTTTGTAGAAGCATTAATACAATATTTACAATTATAAATGCAGTAGTTAGTAAGCAATATCTTTAAAAGAGATATACAACGTCCATCTGCAGTAAAGCTATGACATATGCCACTATTAGCTGCATTTCCTAAGCCACTATTAGTATTTTTTCTATTAGAGCCTGAGGAAGAGCAGGAAACATCATATTTAGCTGCTGATGAAAGGATATTTAGTTTTTCTTTTACATTCATAAAAACACCTACTTAAAGAACTTATTATAATTATTATACAGAACATATGTTCTTAATTCAATAAAAATATTAAAGATTATTGAATAAATTAAAGGTTAATATTGAAAAATTATACATATAATATTAAGGTTATTAGATAATTTAAAGATAGTATAATAAATCTTATAAAAGTCTAATATATTTTTAGTATTAGCTACTTTAAATAGATAATACTTTTGCATAAATTTACATTTTAATATAAAATTATACTTGCAATAAATCTAATACACTTTATAATTATTGCTAAGTAAATATTACAGATGAAAGGAAGACAATAAATGAAAAAATCTATTAAAATTTCTGCTTTAGTTTGTAGTTTAATATTAGCTTTTGGACTTTTTGCAGGATGTCAAAAAAGTGATAAAAAAACTATAAATGTTTTAAACTATGGTGAAAATATAGCTGATGGTATTATAAAAGAATTTGAAGAAAAGTATAATGTTAAAGTTAACTATAAAACCTTTGATGAAATGGAAACAATGTACATAGATGTATCATCAGGAAAAACCAATTGGGATGCAGTTTTAGTTGCTGATTATATGGCTGATAGAATGATACAAGAAGGATTACTTCAAAAAATAGATAAGGATAAAATCCCTAATTTAAAAGAAATGAATGAAAGTGATATGGGGAAACCTTATGATCCAAATAATGATTATACAGTACCATATATGAATGGAACAGTAGGTATTATATATAATAAAGATTTAGTAGATGATCCAGTGGATAGCTGGGATATAATGTGGAATGAAAAATATAAAAAGCAAATTTTTATATTAGATTCACAAAGAGATGCTATAGGAATGGCACTTAAGAAATTAGGATATTCATTAAATTCAACTGATGAAAAAGAATTAGAAGAAGCAAAAAA
>NZ_JABUTB010000036.1:37066-39503 GCF_021443865.1 Clostridium sp. | reverse complement strand
TCATTAGTTTTAAAATATGGTGCTGATGAAGTAAAAGATTTAATGACTTCAGGTGAAGCAGCTTTAGCTATGATATGGTCAGGTGAAGGTTTAACCTTAGCCGATGAAAATGAAAATTTAGAGTATGTTATTCCAAAGGAAGGAGCTAACTATTGGTTAGATTCTTGGGCAATACCAACAAATGCAAATGATAAGGCAACAGCTGAAGAGTTTATAAACTTTGTAAGTAGTAAAGATAATGCTTATAAAATAGCAGAAGAAATTGGATATACTACTCCAAATAAATTAGCTATGGAAGAACAACCTATAGAAGTTAAAAATAATAAAGGGGCATATATGTCTAAGGAAGTTATGGATAGATGTGAAATTTATGAATATCTTCCACAGGATAAGCTTAGATTATACGAAGAGGTATGGAATGCAGTAAAGACAGCAGATTAATTGAATTTTATAAAAAATTATTAATATTTAGGTAAGTCAATAGAATATAAAATTCAATAATAGTATAATAATATTAACATCTATTAATAATATAGGAGCTGATTGATACTATGGATAGAATTATAGATTTTAATGAGATAAAAAATAGAGTAAATGATAAAGATATAGATAAATTTGAGTCATATATTTATAACTTGTATTATGATATGTCTTCTGGGAAGCTAAATATGGCAGACTTCACTAAAAAGATGATGGAATACATGGAAGAAAACAACATATCTCAAGATAAGTTCCTAAAGATGCAAACTAAGCTTATGGAAAGATATGGGTTTGATGCTTCTGGTTTAGAAGATCAAATTAAGTCCTTAGGATTAAATAATGTAATTCCTGGAGCAGAAGATGTTGAAAAGATAAGAAAAAATATGAGTTTTCAAGAAAAGTATAAGGATAGGTTAAAAGTTTCAACTGTTAATAATTATTATATTTCTAATGATAAGAATAACTTAAAAGTTTTAACAGAAAACGAAAAAGTTATATTAACAAGTGAAGGCAAAATAGACTTAAGTGATGTAGAATTAAATGAGTTTTTATGTTCTTATAAAAAGGTAGTTAATGATGAAAATTTAATTATTACTATCTGTGAAAATGTTAAAGAATATGAATACTAAAATTGCTAAAAAAAATATATTTATTTTCTTAGATTATAGTTTATAATAAGTAAGGTATGAAATTAATCATACCTTATTTTTATGAGTAAATTAATTTAATTTAGAAATAAATTATTAAATAGATACAAATGTAGGAGGATAATAAATGAGTGTTTTAACAGTTAAAGATATGAGTCATGGCTTTGGAGATAGAGCAATTTTTGAAGATGTATCCTTTAGACTATTAAAGGGAGAACATGTTGGTTTAATTGGAGCTAATGGAGAAGGTAAATCAACATTTATGAATATAGTAACTGATAAGCTTATGCCAGATGAAGGAAGAGTTATTTGGTCAAATAATGTTAGAGTTGGATATATGGATCAACATGCAGCTTTAGAAAAAGGACAAAGTATTAGAGATGCATTAAGAGATGCTTTTAAATATCTTTTTGATTTAGAAATAGAAATGAATTCTCTTTATGAAAAAATGGGAGATTGTACACCAGAAGAATTAGAAAAAATGCTAGATAGAACGGCAGTTATACAAGATCTTTTAGATCATAATGGATTCTATGTTATAGATGCAAAGGTTGAAGAAGTTGCTAAGGGTCTTGGACTTTTAGATTTAGGATTAGAAAGAGATGTAGATGATTTATCAGGTGGACAAAGAACTAAAATACTTTTAGGTAAATTATTACTTCAAAATCCAGATATATTACTTTTAGATGAGCCTACTAACTACTTAGATGAAGAGCACATAGAATGGCTTAAGAGATACTTAATCAATTATGAAAATGCATTTATATTAATATCTCATGATATTCCATTTTTAAATTCAGTAGTTAACTTAATATATCATGTGGAAGAAAGAAAGCTAACTAGATATGTTGGTGACTATTATGAATTTAAGAGATTATATGATGAAAATAAAAAGAGATTAGAAGCAGCTTATGAAAAACAACAAAAGGAAATAGCTAGATTAGAAGATTTCGTAGCTAGAAATAAAGCAAATGTTGCAACTGCTAATATGGCTAAATCAAGACAAAAGAAACTTGATAAAATGGAAGTTATAGAACTTTCAAAGGAAAAACCAAAGCCAGAGTTTAACTTTAAAATAGCAAGAACTTCAGGAAAGATTATATTTGAAACTAAAGATTTAGTTATAGGATATGATTCACCTCTTACAAAACCATTGGATTTATATATGGAAAGAGGACAAAAAATAGCCTTAGTTGGAGCTAACGGACTTGGTAAATCTACATTACTAAAAAGCTTACTTGGAAAAATACAACCTTTAAGTGGAGAAGTTCACTTAGGAGATTATCAACATATAGGATACTTCGAGCAAG
>NZ_JABUTB010000036.1:11513-36989 GCF_021443865.1 Clostridium sp. | reverse complement strand
AGAGCAGCTTTAGCTAAATGTGGATTAACAACTAAACAATTAGAATCAAAGATAATGGTATTATCGGGTGGAGAAGCTGCAAAGGTAAGACTATGTAAAATATTAAATACAGAAACAAACATATTAATCCTAGACGAACCTACAAACCACTTAGATGTAGATGCTAAGGAAGAATTAAAGAGAGCTTTAAAAGAATATAAGGGATCAATTTTACTAGTATCCCACGAACCAGAATTCTATAGAGATGTAGTAACAGAAGTTTGGAACTGTGAGGATTGGACAACTAAAATAGTATAGTGATTGCTATGTAATTAGTGAATAGGTAAGAAGTAAAATTGAAGAGCTTTATGAGAAATTCATTTATAATTTTTCGAGTTTAAGAGAGTTAGTGTAAAAGCTAGCTCTTTTTTTAAAACAAAAAATTAATAACTAACTTAAAAAATTAAATTAGTTATTAATAAAATTATAATTAAAATATTTACATTTATTTTTTTATTTCATTAGAGTATTCTTCAGCACAATTAAATTCACAATTTAACATAGAAATAGGTTCTTCATATGGTTTTACCCATCCTTTTTTTACAGAGAGTTCTGTAAGTGCTGTATGGCCTTCAAGAGATTGAGTTAATGAAGCAGAGTAAATAGTTCTTAGTTCTGGAGTAGTGCTTGTTAAGGCAGAAGTAAGATAAAGCATTGCACCATCTTTTGCTGCATTCATCATGCTTTCACATAGTAGTTTATCATCTATATTAACATTATCCTTAATTAGATCTCCTATTACCTTGAACATATTAATTCAACTCCTCTTTAGTTAATAAATTATTCTCTTTTATAAATTGAATAAGCCCATTTAATCTTCTTTCAGCAGCTAATATGCCTGCTTCTGATTGTCTTTTTAAATCTTCATCTGTAATAACTTTATTTAATGCTTTTTGCATTTTAAGACCATCTGTTTCTGCTTTTAAAATAGCAGTTAAAGATAAAATTTCAACTTCTGAAAGGTTTCTCATATAATCACTCCTTAAAAATACTTTTGAATGGAAGCCTAATTATAGATTCTCCTATTAAACAAGAAATATTCTATATAAGAAAAAAATATTGACAATGATTACATAATAAAGGTAAACTATGGTAAACGAAATAGTGAATCTAATTCGAATATACGGAAAAATGGGAGGTTAAAATGAACATTACAGAAATCATAACTGAAAAGCTACTTATGATTGCTAATAAAATTAGTAATCAAAAACATATGAACGCTATAAAAAATGCATTTTCTGCACTGATGCCAGTAATTATAACTGGTGCATTTTGTACACTTGTTTCTAACGTATTACTTTCTACAACTACTACAGGAGTTTCTCTTGCAAAAGTAAAAGGATTCTCTTGGTTAGCATATTTAGATCCCATATTTAATGCTGCTAATTATGCAACATTAAACTTCTTTACAATGGGTGCTGTGGTACTAATAGGTCTTGAATTGGGAAAGAAAAATGGCATTAAAAATTACGCACCAGCTATTATAGCAATGTGTTCCTTTATTGCATGTATACCTACTTTTGTTAATTTTACCTTAGAAGATGGCAGTGTTGTCAAAGTATTAAATGTTATAGGAAAAGATTATACAGCTGCTAGAGGATTATTCTTAGGAATGATTGTAGCAATGGTGTCTGTAGAGATATTTTCACTTATCGTGAAATCAGGGAGATTAAAAATTAAGATGCCAGAATCTGTGCCATCAAATGTTGCAACATCATTTAATGTATTGTTCCCTGCTATGTTTACAATAATTATTATGTCAGCAATTAACTTTATTGTTACAGAAATTACTGGATTAGCTTTATATGACATTATTTATACTATGTTACAAAAACCATTAGAATCAGTTATGCAGGGATTACCTGGGCTTCTAATTTTAATGTTAGTAGCACAATTATTCTGGGTTATTGGAATTCATGGTAACCAAATAGTAAAACCAGTTAGAGAACCATTATTAAATGCAGCTATATTAGCTAATACAGATTTAGTTAATCAAGGAATTACTAATGTTAGTGAATTAAATATAATTAATATGTCATTCTGGGATGTATATATGACCATGGGAGGAGCTGGAGCTACTATAGGATTAATTATTGCAATTTTTATATTTAGTAAGCGTGAAGATTATAAGGGTATAGCAAAACTATCCTTTGCCCCAGGTATTTTTAACATAAACGAAACTATGACTTTTGGTCTGCCAATTATGCTTAATCCTGTTATGGCAATTCCATTTATTATTACACCACTTATTACAGGAACAATAGCATATGTACTTACAACAATAGGATTTGCAGAAGTGCTTGTTTATGCAATACCTTGGACAACTCCGCCGATATTAAGTGCATGGTTAGCAAGTGGGGGAGGTATTAAAGCTGTTATAACTCAACTAATTTGTATTGCTATTTCAATTCTTATATATATACCTTTTGTAATAATAGCAAACAAACAATTAACAAAGGAAATAGAGAGAAAATCAGATAAGCAATTAACTCAATAATTAAATAAAGGGAAAATATAATACATACAATCGCCTAATGATAATTAGGTGATTGTTTTATAAAAAGAAAGTTTTTTATTTAAGGATTAAGTTGGAATTTATTTATATTATTGTTAGGTAAAATAACTAGCAAAGGGTGAGGAAGATGAAGATAAATCGTACATTATTAAGAGCTATAGAAATATTAGACTTATTAGCTAAAAATAAAGATGGATATACGTTATTAGAAATAGTTAATATTATGGAAGTGCCTAAATCTAGTGCCTTTGATATTTTGAAAACACTTGTGCATACCAATATGGTAGAAGAGGATTTATCGAATGGAAAAGTTAAATATAAAATAGGTGTTCATACTTTTTTAATAGGGAACTCATATGTAAATGGTGTGGATACAGTTAACATAGCAAAAAGATATTTGAACTCATTAGCTGATAGAATGAAGGCAACTACTTTTATGGCTATACTAGATGATTATATGGTTACATATTTGTATAAATATGAGTCTAAAGAAAGTATAATAACTACAGCAAATATAGGAAGTAGAAGACAACTTCATAGTTCAGCTTTAGGAAAGATAATGCTTGCATTTTCAAGTGATGACTTTATAAAAGAAGCTATAAATCATATAAAATTTGAAGCTTATACCTCATATACCATAACATCAGTAGATAAATACTATGAGGAATTAAAGGAAGCTAAAATTAAAGGGTATGCTAAAAATTTTCGTGAAGATGCACTTCATCAAATAGCAGTAGCAGCACCAATATTTAATCATAATGGGAAGGTTATAGCAGCAATAAGTTATGTGGGAGTTTATGAAGACAATATTGACTTAGATGAACTTGGAGAAATAGTAAAAAATGAAGCAAATAATATTTCTTATAGACTAGGGTATTCCAAGTAAGGAGGTTATATTGATAATGAAAACTAAAGTTAATTCTATAGGTTTAACAGAGAGACAAAAAAATATTAAGCTTCTTAGAGAAATTTTAAACAAGAAGAATCCAGAAGATATTAATGTTTTTACAAAATATAAGAATTTTACTTATGTTTTAAATATTGTTTGTACTCCATATGCATTATATAGGATTTGGAAGAAGGGCTCACCCTTTACTACAAATGAAAGAATAACTCAAACAGGAGTATGTATTATATATATATTTGCATTAATATCGGCAATTTTAAGTCTATAGATAATTGGACCATTTAGGGAGTTTATAAAAATAAATAGAGAGGGGAGAAGAATTATGACATTTTCAAAGGGATTTTTATGGGGAGGAGCTATAGCAGCCAATCAAGCAGAAGGAGCATATTTAGAAGATGGAAAAGGACTTACTAATATTGATATGATTCCTCATGGGAAGAATAGAATGTTTGTTAAACTAGGTAATATGTATCCTGTTGAATTTATTCAAGGAGAAAATTATCCAAGTCATGAAGCCATTGATTTTTATCACCATTATAAAGAAGATATTAAGCTTATGGCAGAGATGGGGTTTAAGTGCTTTAGAACAAGTATTGCTTGGGCAAGAATATTACCTGATGGTGAAGGTGATATAAATGAAGCGGGTATTAATTTTTATAAAAGTATGTTTGAAGAATGTAAAAAGTATGGAATAGAACCTTTAGTTACCCTTTCACATTTTGATGTTCCAATGGCTTTAGTAAAAAAGTATAACTCTTGGAAAAGTAGAGAAATGATAGATTGCTTTGTGAATTATGCAAAGATATGCTTTGAAAGCTTTGATGGGCTTGTTAAGTACTGGCTAACATTTAATGAAATAAATATTTTGCTTCATTCACCATTTTCAGGAGCAGGACTAGCTTTTGAGGAAGATGAAAATAGAGAACAATCTAAGTATCAAGCAGCTCACCATGAATTAGTGGCAAGTGCAATGGTAACAAAAATAGCTCATGAGGTAAATCCTAAAAATTTAGTGGGTTGTATGTTAGCAGGAGGGCAATTCTATCCATATAGCTGTGATCCTAATGATGTATTTATGGCAATGAATAAAGATAGAGAGAATTTGATGTTTATAGATGTTCAAGCAAGGGGATATTATCCAAGCTATAGTAAAAGGGTCTTTAAAGAGAAAAACGTTGAATTGAAAATAGAAGAGGGAGATTTAGAAATACTAAAAAATCATCCTGTGGACTTTGTTTCATTTAGCTACTATTCATCTCGTTGTGCAAGCTCTAATAAGGAGCATAATGTTTCGGAAGGAAATGTAGTTAAATCTGTAAAGAATCCATATTTGAAAGAAAGCGAGTGGGGCTGGCAAATAGATCCATTAGGCTTAAGAATAACTTTAAACTCTTTATATGATAGATATCAAAAACCATTATTTATTGTTGAAAATGGTCTTGGTGCGAAGGATTATATTGAGGAAGATGGAAGCATAAATGATGATTATAGAATTGAATATTTAAGAGAACATATATTAGCAATGAAAGATGCTATTGAGGATGGAGTAGAATTATTAGGATATACTACTTGGGGATGCATAGATATTGTATCAGCTTCTACTGGAGAAATGTCAAAACGATATGGATTTATTTATGTAGATAAGGATGATAGTGGGAATGGTAGTTTAAAGCGTTATAAGAAAAAATCATTTTATTGGTATAAAAAGGTTATAGAATCCAATGGTGATATTCTATAAGATATATAACTTACATTAATTAGAATTAAAAATAAATATATAAGTGAATATAGATTATGTATTTAATTAAGGGGCTGTTGCGACAGCTCCTTTAATTATAAAGAAGAATATGCAAATAGAAATTATAGATGGGGCATACTAAGTTATAAATATAAGACAGATAGTAGGAAGGATATAATGGAGAGTAAGTTCGTTTGTGAATTATGCAAAAGAGAAGGTGTACCTAAAGTTACAGAGCATCATCTAATTCCAAGAGAAGAAGGTGGGAAAGATGGTGAAGTAGCTTGGCTTTGTGAAAGCTGCCATAAACAAGTTCATGCACTTTATACTAATAAGGAGCTAGCTATTAGATTAAATACTTTAGATAGTTTAGAAAATGATGAGAATATAAGTAGATATTTAAAATATATCAGAAAGCAACCTGCAAGTAAAAAAGTTAAGGTTAGGAAATCTAAAAATGTCCGTAAAAAGTAAAAGGTATGAGAGAAATCTCATACCATTTTAATTAATAATTAATACCAGCTTCTTTTATGTTATTAATATCACCTTGAGAACAAGGAGTAACTGCAAAAGTCATTTTACAATTTGGACAAACCGTTACAAAGGTATCCATTACTACATCTTCTCCACAGGAGCATTTTAGTTCATAAGGAGTAGTTAATTTTAAATCTGCTTTTCCTTTTAATCTTAATCTATCAACAATAGCTTTTCCATCTTCTTTATTTGTTCCACAACCACAACTCATAATTGTACCTCCTAAAGTTTTTAATTAATAATAGCACACTATTAATTATACATAAAGTATAAATTTAGTATGTAACAATAGTTACCAATACAAATTTTAGTAATTATATCTTTAAATATTAGGATAAGATTACTGTGACTTAGAGTGGGTAAATAATCAAATGGGGAAGATATAATAATGTATCGTTTAAAAGATAAGGGGGCAATTATTACAGGGGGAGCACGTGGAATGACAAAGGCTGCAGCACTTCAATTATCGCCATTTGGAATAAGAGTAAATTCAGTACATCCGGGAGTAATAGAAACACCAATGGTTACTGAAGGAGATTCCTATGAATTAATAAAACAATTTGCTAAACAAATTCCAATGAGAAGAATGTCTCAACCAGAAGAAGTTTCTAATTTAGTTCTTTATCTAGCTTCAGATGAGTCAAAATATTCAACAGGATCTGAATTTGTTATAGATGGTGGATTAACTGCAATGTAAATTATTTACATAGTCAATATAATTTTTATTAACCTACAATAAAAGATTTGAATTATATACATATTTAATCAGGAGAAAGTGGATTTTAATCTACTTTCATTTTAATCAAATAAAAATAAAAACCTTACAATAAAAGTAAGGTTTTTTGGTTGCGGGAGCAGGACTTGAACCTACGACCTTTGGGTTATGAGCCCAACGAGCTGCCAACTGCTCCATCCCGCGATATTAAATTACATATTAGCTTTGCTAACTTGTACATTTAGTATATCCCTAGTAAAGTTTAATGTCAAAATAATATAACACCATATTATACCGTAGGATAACAAGAGGTGTTTTAGAGTATCATATGGTGTTAAATACTAAGAAATAATAAGAGAATTAAATTTGAAACTATATAAGTTATTTGTATTGACAATCATTACCATAGTAGTAAAATGAAATTGAGAATAATTTTCAATGGGAGGATACTATGTTTATAGATTTTTTTAATAAATATAAAGACTATGCTAGTGATTATAATGAAGGATTATCTAATCATATGCCAATGGTAAGTTATTCATTATATGAATTAGGTGTTCCATTTAATGAGATAGATAAATATCTAGATGCTACAGTTGAAAGAATAAAAATATCAAAAGAAGATTTTACTAAACTATATACTATAGTTGATGATAATTTTGGAAAATATTTAGGAATTAAGGATTCCTTTGGCTCATATTATGATTATTTTTTGAAGAAAATAAATAAATCTAATTATTTAGATGTAATAGGAGAATTTTTACCTATATTAATTAAGGGAGTTGCAGCTCGTGCATTTCATCCGTTAATTAGATTATCATTTGCTGTAAGAAGTGAAAATATTGAAGAGGTTACAAAATCATTAAGTTATTTTGCTAGTACCTTTCTTCCAAATGAATTTGATATTTTGCCTTCTAAATCAGAAAATCCATTAGAAGATTTAAAAATACTAGTTAAATCTATTAATAATGAAGACTATAGTGGAAATTTAATTGCAAGTAGAATTGGTAAAATATATAATCTTGAAGGCTTTAAGAATAATGCCTTTACCTTAAAGGGAGATTATAAAGAAGTACTACTTCAATTAGATAAAATTATAAATAAATTATTTGTAGAAACTGAGGATTTTACCATACTGCATGGAGTTACATCTAAAGAAGCAATTAAAACTTTATTACCTTTAGTTAAGGATAAGGAATACGTGTTACAAAATTATTGGATAGCGATTTTAGCTGCGTATATATCAATTGATAGTCCTGAAATTAAAGATTTAAATATTGATATTCCAGAAGATTTGCCTGACTTTAGAGAAATATTAAGAGCTAATATTAATTCAAAGAATGATCATTCAATTAAGCTTGCTAATAGCTGTAGAATTGAGTATGAAAGATCTGGAGAAGAAGTATATAAATATATAGCTTATTTAAGAGGATATAATTAGTAAAAGAAGATATATATAAGGCAGAAGAATTGTATAACAGCATGAATGAATCTTAGAAAATGAAGGCTTAGAATAAATGATTGTAGGACCTTTTTTACAATTAGTGTAAATTTAGGATTAAAATAAATTAATTACCATAATAAAAATGTTGACATTTAATAAAGATTAAATATATAATTGTTTCAAGAAAACTAGTCCTTTAAATTTAGTCCAGAGAGACTAATAAGGTCGGATGTAATACGGCAGAGATAGAATAATTAGGTTATATAGATTTGTTTATATATCTAATTTTAAGTGTTAACGACCTTTCTAAATAATAGAAAGGTCGTTTTTTTATAAGTACTGGTTTTCCTTAAATATATCATTTAGGGGGATTTCAAAATGGAAGAAACAATAAGAGCAAAAGAAAATACGAAAGGTCATGATAATGAGTATGAATTATCTCATGTAGATAAGAAAGATAAAAAAGGATTCCTTTCAATGTTTTTTGTTATGCTTGGATTCACATTTTTTTCAGGAAGTATGCTAACAGGTGGAAACTTAGGAACAGCTTTATCATTAAAAGAGTTCTTTATAGCAGTTCTTATAGGTAATTTAATACTTGCATGCTATACAGGAACATTAGCATATATAGGTGCAGATTCAGGACTTTCAATGCATTTACTTGCGAGATATTCCTTTGGAGAAAAGGGCTCATATTTAGCATCTTTTATAACTAGTATCACACAAATAGGTTGGTTTGGAGTTGGAATAGCAATGTTTGCGATGCCAATAGCTAATAGATTTAATATAAATTTATATCTATTAGTAGGAATAACAGGATTATTAATGACAGGTACAGCTTATTTTGGAATGAAATCCTTAACCATACTAAGTGCAATAGCAGTACCAGCAATAGCAATATTAGGTAGTACATCAGCAGCTGTGGCAGCAAATTCAGTAGGTGGAGTTCAAGGGTTAATGAACATAGATCCAACTAATAAAATGGCATTAGTAACTGCAGTAACACTATGTGTTGGATCATTTATAAGTGGGGGAACAGCTACACCAGATTTTACTAGATTCTCAAAAAATAAAAAGGTAGCAGTATCAACTACAGTAATAGCTTACTTTATAGGAAATTCATTAATGTTCTTATTTGGAGCTGTAGGGGCAATGGTTACAGGTAATTCAGATATAGCAGATGTTATGTTTTCACAAGGTTTAGTAGTACCTGCAATATTAGTACTAGGTCTAAATATTTGGACAACTAATGATAATGCTATATATACAGCAGGACTTGGGTTAGCTAATATAACTAAGTTACCTAAAAGGGGATTGGTAATTATTGCTGGGTTAGTTGGAACAGTGGGAGCAATTTGGTTAAATAATAATTTTACTGCATTCCTAACATTCTTAAATTCAATGTTACCTCCAATAGGTGGAATAATAATGGCTGATTTCTTCTTTATAAAGAAAAGAAAGTATGACAATATTGAAAATGTAAAATTTGTAAAAGTAAATTGGGTTGCTATAATAGCTTTCTTAGCAGGATTTATAGTTGCAAATGTTGTACAAGTAGGGATTATAGCATTAAATGCAATAATAACAACAATGTTAGTATATATAATAGGAATGAAAATAACTAAAAAATAAGGTGGTTATATAATGTTAATTAAAAATGTAAGACTTTTAGATAGAGAAGGATTATTTGACATAAGAATTGCAGAAGGAAAATTTACAGAGATAAATGAAAATATAGATGCCTTAGAAAATGAAGAAATAATAGAAGGAAATGGAGCCTTAGCTTCAGCTCCTTTTATAGAACCTCATGTTCATTTAGATACAACTCTTACAGCAGGAGAGCCTAAATGGAATAAAAGTGGAACTCTTTTTGAAGGAATTGAAAGATGGTCAGAAAGAAAAGAATTTTTAACTAAGGAAGATGTTAAAACTAGAGCAAAGAAAGCTATAGAATGGCAAGTAGCTAATGGAATCCAATTTATAAGAACTCATGTAGATGTTACTGATGAAAGTTTAATTGCTTTAAAGGCAATGGTAGAAGTAAGAGAAGAAATGAAGGATTTTGTAACATTACAAATAGTAGCTTTCCCACAAGAAGGTATACTTTCATATCCTAATGGATTAGAGTTAATAGAAGAAGCTATAAAATTAGGAGCAGATGTAATAGGTGCTATACCTCACTTTGAATTTACAAGAGAATATGGTGTAGAATCTATAAATAAGATTTTTGAATTAGCTAAAAAATATGATGTATTAGTAGATGTTCATTGTGATGAAATAGATGATGAACAATCAAGATTTTTAGAAGTAGTTGCAACAAGAGCTTTAGAAACTGGATTAAAGAATAAGGTAACGGCTAGTCATACTACAGCAATGGGCTCTTATAATAATGCTTATACATATAAGTTGTTTAGACTATTAAAAATGTCAGGAATAAACTTTGTTTCAAACCCATTAGTAAATACACATCTTCAAGGAAGATTTGATACATATCCTAAGAGAAGAGGTATTACAAGGGTTAAGGAGCTTAATGAAGCAGGTATAAATGTATGCTTTGGACATGATGATATCTTTGATCCATGGTATCCAATGGGAACAGGTAATATGTTAGAAGTAGTTCATTTTGGATTACATGTTTGTCAAATGATGGGCTATGATGATATAAATGAATCACTTAAATTTATATCAACTAATAGTGCAAGGACTTTAAATATCGAAGAGAAATATGGTATAGAAATAGGCAAACCAGGTAATATAATTTTATTAAATGCTGAGAGTGGTTATGATGCTGTTAGAAGAAGAGCAGAAGTATTATATTCTATAAGAGAAGGAAAAGTTATAGCTAAAACTATTCCAAGTAAGACCTTTGTAAATATTAATGAAGAAAAAGAAGTTAACTTTAAAAAATAATAGAAATTATAGAAAAAGGTTCTAAATCATTAATTTGATTTAGAGCCTTTTATTTTAATTTTAATTAATTATAAAAGGAATTATAGTACGTAATTGAGCATTATTGTAATATAATTAAAAAAATGGGATTGTTTTATGGATGATAATGAAATATAGGAAGCGTATTAATAATATTTATAAAAAAATTATTAATTAATTGTAAGATATTTTAATTATATGCGTCTTATAGATAAGGAGGTGGAAAGGTGGAAGAATTTGAGAAGATATATAATGATTATTTTTTAGATGTATATTTGTATATAAAAAGTTTATCTAATAATGAACATATAGCACAAGATATTACTTCAGAAACATTCTTTCAATATCAATAACTATGATAATTTTTATAATAGGTATTAATCTTTTAACAAAGCCAAACTATTTATTATATTCTAGAGATAGTATAACTATAGATAAAAAATATAATGGAGAAGTATTTATTTCTTTAAAAAATGTATCTAACTATGATATAAGTAAACAATATTCTGAAGATAATTCTGGTTATAATTATTCTATAACTACTTGGGATACTCCCTTTGATGAACTATTTAATAATAAAAAGTATCAAACTGTAGTATTAAATTCTAATGGAGAAAAAGTAAATTCAATTTATTATTACTCAGGAGGTAAATTAGATGATGTTTTAATATATGGTAATTCAAGTGGAGATGGTATTCGTATTACTTTACCAAGGTTGGTTCTTGGACCATATTTACTTATTTCAATAGAATTGATAATTATATTTTCTGTTATTATGTTATTAGTACAAAAGAGTAAGATAGGACGAAATATTATGATGAAGCTTTTACCTATTCCTATATCCTATGCTATTGGAACTGTTTTAATTAAAGGATTTAAGACTGCATCATACTCACTTCAACGAGACTTTTTTGTAATAATAATAATATCAATTCCAATTTATTGCCTAATATTGATTACTATTGATTTTTGGAAAAATCTAAAATATAAATAAAGAAAAATAATATAAGTTAAAGAGTTAGCTTTATACTAACTCTTTCTTATTAATAGATAAAAATTGAATAAGGAGTGAAGATAGATGGAATATAGTAAGATTTTAATCAAAGCTAAAGAACAGTTATCAAAGGACTATAATTGTACAATTGATGACTTTAATAATAATGAAAATTTAATTACTAATTTAAAGGAAATAATTGGAGCAAGAAAATATAATAATGATAAAGAAATATTAAAAATTCTAATATTCAATGGTAAGTTAGTAGTATCAGCAGAGGAAGCTATTAAAGGCTGGTGCATTGAAAATTTATTGAAGTTTCCTGGTGAATGGCTATTTTTATATTCTGTATTAAGAAGAATAGATAAAAAATTAAATGAATTCGGATATGAAATCGAAGATACTCATCATTATTATTTACCTATAGACGAGAATTACGTAGATACTAACAATTTAAAATTAAAATTTTATGAAAAGGATGAAATATTACAATTTAAAGATGATAGTAGATTTGATGAAACTTTTGCTTTTAATGAAAATTATCCAGATGTACTTGCAGTTGCGGCATTAGATAATGAAGGAAATATTATAGGAATGGCTGGAGCAAGTGAGGATTCAAATATTATGTGGCAAATAGGAGTTAATGTTTTACCAGAAGCAAAAGGTAATGGTGTTGCCACAACAATAGTAAAAGCCTTAAAAAATGAAATACTAAAGAGAGGGAAGATACCTTTTTATGGAACAGTTGAATCTCATATAATATCACAAAAGGTTGCTTTAAAATCAGGGTTCTATCCAGTATTTGCAGAAGTGAAAATAAGGAAAATATGTAATTAAAAATGAAGAACTTCTTAATTTCTCTTATTTATTGCTTATTTATGGTACAATTATAAATAACTTCTATAAATAAGTTTATTAAAAAAAAATCTTTTAGGAAGAATATAATTAGATATTATTTTGAAAGGATGATTTGTATGAATAGAGAAGAACTTCAATATTTTAAGGATAAACTTAATAAAGAAAAAAATAGAGTTATAAATCTTATTGATCAATTAGAGGAAAATGGAGTGACTAAATTTAATGCTGAAAATGCAAGTGAATTATCATTTTATGATAATCATCCAGCAGATATAGGTAGTGAAACCTTTGAAGTTGAAAAGGGAAGAGCATTAGAAGCAAATGAAATGTCACTACTAGACAAGATAGATGATGCATTAACAGCCATAGATGATGGTACATATGGTAAATGTAAATCCTGTGGTAAGGATATTGATAGAGGAAGACTAGAATTTTTACCTTATGCAGTAAATTGCATTAAGTGTCAAGATAGTATTAGTGCACTTAAAACTTATAATTCAAATCAAAGGGTAGTAGAAGAAAGTGTAATTGGTAAAACCCTTGCACATAGTTATCAGCATGGTGATAAAGACGAAGTAGGCTTTGATGAAGAAGATAGTTATCAAGCTGTTGGAAGATTTAATGATGTTAGAAATACACCAGAATATGACTATCCTCGTGATAATAGTACTAATGTTCAAGAAATTGAAAAAATAAGTAATGAGCAATATAAAAATGGATTACCAGAATAAATTTTAATATAAATAAAATTAGTAGCTAATTTCATAATTAGCTACTTTTTAGTTTATTAAAAATAAACTAATTTAATTTTAGAATATATTTACAAAAATACCACTTAGTAGTATTATTAAGTGGTAAGTAGTAAGTAGTAAGTAAATTAAAATATTAATTTAAGGAAGTGTTTATTTATGAGAGAATTAAAACTATCACAATGCTTTTCTATGATTGTATTAAATGCACAAGATAGCATTAATATGACCACTGTAAAAAAACTTTCACTTCGATGTATTGCAGCAGCTGTTGTCCTTGAAACCTATTTAGAGGGTGAATTTATTAATTCAAATGATAAGCTGTGTTTAAAAAGAAAATCTTTATCTAAGCCTGAAGTAACCTTATATCAAGAAGCTGTTTTAAAACCACTTTTTAATAAAAATGAAAAACTAGAGGAGGATTTAAATTGGTGGCTAACTAAAGCTTCTAATTTATCTAGTAAAAATTTAAAAGCACTTGAGAAAAGAATAATTGATTCTTTAAAAGGTGATTATCATATTGAAGAAATCCCTAGTTTATTAGGCTGTGATTTATTTTATAAAACTTCTGGACTGTCACTTAAAGAATATAGAAGTAATTCAAAGGATTATTCTAGAATTGTCGAAGGAATTAAAGCAGAGGTACTTGAAGATGGAGAAATTAGTGATGAAAGTGCAATTTTTTTATGGCTTCTTAGAGAAAGTGGATCTATGAATGATATATTCTCTAAAGGAGATATGGAATTAGTTTATAATAAAATGAATGGTCTATTTATGAGAAATGAATTTTTAAAGAAACTTTATAATATTCATATTCATCATGGGGTAGAGCTAGCAGTAAAGGGATTTCTAAATATGAAGAGAAGTGCAGTAAAAACTCCTGTAGGAACAGGTGTGAATTTTGTGTTTCCAATGATTGACCGTTCTCAATCTATATTTATTGATGCTGAAGAATGGTTACCTAATTCTAAAGATAGGTTAGAAGATGTTAAGAAAAGATTAGATGAATCTGGGCACTCATATATTATTGTGCGTAGTGGAGATGTACCTATAATTAAAATAGATAATGTATTGTACGAAGCAATACCAGAAGCAATTGGAGGAAGAATTCCAATACACGGAGTACGTCTTAGAAGATATTCAATTTAAGGAGTAAAAATAATGTCTAGACAACGATCTATAGAAAAAATTTTAAAATCAGAATACATTACAATTGGTGAACTTGTTAGAATTACAAATTCTAGATATAGTACTCTTAAATTTTATACTGAAGAGGAGATTTTACCTTTTGAACAAGAAGATGAAGGGTTAACAAGAAGGTTTAAAAGGGAAGATTCAATAAAGCGTATTGAAGAAATAAAAGAATTAAAAAAACAAGGATATAGGGTAGAAGAAATAAAAGAGCTATTAATAGGAGTTAATAAGAAATAGCTGTAAATTGCAAAAGATAATATGCAGATAGGATAAATACTATACATTTATAAGTTTAAAATCTAAGTAAGTATAATATTTATCCTATTATTTACTCTTTTAAAGAAGTAGCTTTTCCTACAGTTCCACCAAGCTTTTTCCAAAAATAGTTATGTTCTTCAACAGCTTTAGAAAAATCATTATTTTCCCATCTACTAAGGACTTCTAACATATAATCTTTATCTTTATAATCAACTTTTTCTATTAAACTTTTTAAAGATTTAATATATTCAGGGTCCATTTCGATTTTCCCCCAAATCTGATTATCTTCAGCTACTATTTTAGTATTACTCATTCTATGAATGATATCATATATGTTTTCAATAGGATAATATTCACTATCTTTAACTTCATTTGATTCTTCAGTAGAAAGCTCCTTATCAATTTTTTTTATATCAGATATATTAGATTTAGCATCAAAATTGCCCGAATCAATTTGTTTAAAAATTATAAATGAAAAAGCACCAATAGCTATAATAAAAATAATAACTGAAATAGTAATAAATACTTTACTCTTGAATATATTCTTCATTGAATCACCCCTAAATAATTTATATATACATTATATTCCAAATGAACTATTATTAAAATATATATACAAAAATTAACAAATATAATTGAGGAAACAAGAAATATAGGGTATAATATAACGTATTAAATGGTACTAATTTAAATCCTAGGAGTGATTGCCACTACAATCCGCCATTTAATGGGCTTTTCAAAGGGGATAAAGGAAGCACTAATATTAGGATTAGCCTTGTATATCATGGGAATAATGAGATTTAATAAAAGGGATTTACCTTTGTAAAAGATAGAAGGGGGTATTTAATTGAGATTTGGGGATATAAAAATAGTTTTAATAGACTTTTATTCCTATGAAATAAGTGCTATAGAAGCTTACTTAGAAAAAATGGCTTTAAAAGGATGGAAGCTAGAAAAACTATCAAAATTATATATTAAGTTTAAGAAAACTGAACCAAAGAGTATAAAATATACAATAGATGTTATTGATGGAATTACAGCTTATGGAGAAAGAGATAGTGATGTTGCATTGGAATATAGAGAAAAGCTTGGTAATAAAGGATGGAATTTTAGCTGTGAATATAATAACCTTCAAATTTTTTATAAGGAAAATGCTACTGAAAAATCTTATATATGTAATAAAGGTATAAGAGAAAAAAGATTACTATTTAAAGATTCTCTTGGTAATATAATTGCTAAATTACTCTTAATAGGACTTTATATATATACTAATTATTTATCAATAGCTAAGGGAAGAACCCTAGAGTTTTTATCTAATAATAAAAACTTAGTAATGAGTGTTATTTTTATTGGTGTATTTATAGTTTCTATTATAGATTTACTTAGACTAATAAAATTTAGAATTAGAGTTACTTACAAAGATGAAAATAAAAATATCTATTGGATAAGATTCAAGGGAATAAGTTTCTTTGTTATACTATTATTAGCAATATTAGTTTTTATAGCTTTATTATTAACAAGTAGAACAGAAAATTCAAATTTGACAATATCTATTATGGCAATAATAATTAGTGTTTTATTATTTTCATATCTACTTGGGAATAAAAAAGATAATACAAAGAAAAAAATAACAATATCATCAACATTTATTATTCTTATTACTACTATTTTTATTATTAATAACTTTTTCATTGCTAATATATTTAAAAATAAAAGTATGGCAGAAAAGGGCAAAGAATATGCACTAGGATTAAAGGATTTTAATGATGAAGCTATTACTGAAGAAGACATTTATATTGATGAAGAAAGTAGTTTTATTGCTAATAAGATCTTTTATACCGCTAACGGAAAGAAAATGAAGTTATCCTATGAGCTTTTTGAAAGTGATTACGAATTTGTGGTAAATTGGAATTTTAATAAAATGATGGATTGGTTTAAAAGACAAAATATTTATTATAGCGAAATAAAAACTAGCCTACCAGTTGATGTTAATGTTTATGCAAATGAAAAAGGAACTAACTATATTGTTACTTCAAAAAATAAATTAATAGAGATAATAGGTGTAGAAGAAGAAAGTAATAAGGAAGATATTCTATATATAGTTTATAATAAGGTTTTTAAAGAGGAAACGGAGGAAAAGAGTTGAAAACACAAGACAAAAAAATTTGCCCAATTTGTGGTGATATAATGGAAGAATATAAATATGCTTATGATAATAATCAGTATGGAAAGAAATATTATAAGTGTAGTGAATGTGGACATAAAGAAAATACAATGGGGTAATAATTGATTTGGGAGGTTAATATGTATAATGATTTTAATTCCTTTGATACTTTTTCAGGTATGTTTAGTATAGTATTTATTTTAATAATTGGTGTGTTTATATTTTCAATAGTAAAAGGTATTAATGAATGGTCACATAATAATAAACAACCTATAATACCAGTAAATTCAGTAGTTTCATCTAAAAGAGTTTCAGTAAGTCATCATAATCATAATACAGGAGATAATATGATGCATACTTCAACTTCTACTACTTATTATATAACCTTTGAATTTGAAAATGGGGAAAGGTTAGAATTTCATGTATCTGGTAAAGAATATGGTCTTATTGCAGAAGGGGATAAAGGAATATTATCATTTCAAGGCACTAGATTTATAAGTTTTGAAAGAAAAATTTAAGTTGTATAGGTAATAATATAGATTTTAAAGAAATAGAAAATGGAGCTGTTTTGAAGCTCCATTTTTTTATAAATAAATTTTCTTATTGCATAGAATATTTTTGCTTAGTTTGTTGAATTTTTTGTTCTTCAACTTGCTCAACTGGATACCAGCCCTTTGCTTCCATCTTCTTGGAGATTTCATGTTGAAGTTTTAAAGTTTCTGTTAATAGGTCACAAAATGTTTGGTGAACATTTTCAGTAGATGATTCAATATTTCCATGTAAATATAAATCAGCTGCACCTTTTGTTAACAGAAGGATATTTTCTAATAAAGCTTTATCATCCATTTAATATTCCTCCTTTTATAATAATTTAAATAGCTTTCCAAAAAGCTCTTTATGTTTAGCTTCATATTGAGTAACTAATGTTTTTAATTCAGCATCTTGTATTTTAGTTGCTGTTTCTTTGCATATAGTTTCCATAAATTTTTCATGTCCTAGTCCGTCAGTTATATATAGTAATTCTTTTGAAGTCATATTACTCACCTCCAATTTTAGTATGAGTAAATGTAATAAAAATATTCTTTAATATGTTTTACAAATAATATTGACAACTTTAAATAAAAGGAATATTATATATAAAAAGTAAATTCAAAGAAGAGAAGAGTAGATATATACTAAGTCCTTAGCGAGTGAAGGAGGGTGAAAGCTTCACGATGGAGTATTATTGAAAGACATCCTGGAGAAGCTTATCTGAAATAAAGTAGGATAAGACGTGTTCTAGCGTTAATAGATTAGAGATAGTTTTAATATTTTATATTAAGCTAAATTAGGATGGTACCGTGAACTAAACCTTCACTCCTATTATTGGAGTGGAGGGTTTTTAATTTTAAACATTAGTTTTAATTAGGTATATTCTATAATTAGCTATAATTTATTAAAATTAATAAGGGTGGTACCGCGAATTATTTGCCCCTTAAGCAGACGTGCTTAAGGGGATTTTTTATTTTTAGGAATTTATAAAAATATTGTCCTGTGAATAATTTTTTATAAATTCCTTTCCTTCAGTGCTCAAGAAGATAGATGTTGTATTCTGGCCACTTGGAGCTTGCAACGGAGCAAAGAATATAACATCTATCTTATATCTTATTTAGTAAAGGAGATTTATAATGGAAAGAATTATAGTTAGTGAAATTAATAAATTTATAGAGAAGAAAATAAAAATTGAAGGATGGGTTTATAGAATAAGGAAGCTTAAAGAGATAACATTTTTAATTCTTAGGGATAGAAGTGGATTAGTTCAATGTGTAATTGAAAATAAATCTATAAATATAGATAATATTAGCCTTGAGTCAGTAGTAAGTGTAATTGGGAAAGTAAAGGAAAGTAAAAATGCTTTAAATCCATTTGAAATACTAATAGAAGAAATAAATATTGTTAGTTACGCAGAAGAGCTTCCCATTGAAATAAACAAAAAGGAGTATAATGCTAGCTTAGAAACTAATTTGAATAATAGAGCTATAAGTCTAAGGCATGAAAAAATAAATTCAATATTCAAAATACAAAATATTATAGTTCAAAGCTTTAGAGAATTTTTAATAGAAAAAGGCTTTACAGAAATTTTCACTCCTAAAATAGTGGCAGAGGGAGCAGAAGGGGGAACAGAGCTTTTTAAGGTTAATTACTTTGAAAAAACAGCTTATCTTGCTCAAAGTCCACAATTTTATAAACAAATGATGGTAGGAGCAGGTTTTGAGAGAGTCTTTGAAGTTGCTCATGTTTATAGAGCAGAGGAGCATAATACAAGTAGACATTTAAATGAGTATGTTAGTATGGATTTAGAATTTGGATTTATAGAAGATGAACATGACATAATGAACTTAGAAGAAGAACTTCTGAAATATATTTTAAATTCTATAGAAGAAAAGGGTAATAAATACTTAGAATTATTTAATGCTAACCTTCCTAAAATTAATGGTAGTATACCTAAAATAGAATTAAAAGAGGCTATAAAAATAATAGAAACTAAGTATAACAAAAAAGGACTAGAAGGTGATTTAGATCCTGAAGGGGAAAAACTTATTTGTAAATATGCAAAGGAAGAATTCGGTTGCGATTTTATATTTATAACTAATTATCCAAAGGAAAAGAGACCTATGTATACAATGCCCTTAGGAGAAGAGGGAACTAGAAGTTTTGACTTATTATTCAGAGGTGTTGAAATTACCTCAGGTGGACAAAGAATTCATAATTATAATATGCTTATAAGCAGTATGAAGGAAAAAGGACTAAATCCTAATGATTATGAAGGGTACACAGAAATATTTAAATATGGAATGCCAAAGCATGGAGGCCTTGGAATAGGACTAGAAAGAATTACAGCACAGTTATTAAATCTAAGTAATATAAGAGAAGCAACCTTAATTCCAAGAGATAGAACAAGAATAACTCCATAAAGAAATAAAGGATATCTAATTTTATTTAAGATATATAAATATTTTAAATAGAATTAGATATTATTTTTGTGTATAATAACTTATATGGAAAAATATGTTATAATAAGATTGTCTTTTAAAGTTATAGAGAAAGAATAAAAAAATATAAAAATATTATGGAATATATTTACATATATAATAACCATTGTTATTATTTTTATATGGAAATAATTTAAACATTTATAAAAAGGGTTAAGGAAAAAGGGAGGGAATTGTAGATTAATCGTATTAATATTAGAGGTTAAGGAGAAATATGCATGGATAATAATGTTACACCAAAAACAAATGAAGTAGTCTTACAACCTAAGAAAAAAATAAAAAAGATAGTGTTTTTTATAGCGTTAGCTTTAGTATTATTAGCAGTATCTATATTTATTTATATTAATATACAAAATAGAAAGCTTGTTGATAGTTATGAGAACAAGATATATCCAGGAACATTTGTCTTTGATAAAGAAGTTTCAAATATGGAAAAAGGTGAACTGCATAAAATCTTAGAGGATATGGTAACTGAAATTTCAGGGAAGAAAATAACTATAGCTGTTGGAGAAAGTAATTTTGAAAAAAGCTATGGAGATCTTGAAACCACAATAGATTATGAAACTTTTGAAAATGAAATTTTAAGTTTTGGAAAAGATAAAAGTTTTAAAGAACAACTTAATTTAATTAAAGAGCCACAAAATAGAACCTATGAATTTCAAATAAAATATAGTGAAGATAAATTATCTGAGTTTTTAGATACAATAGCAAATGAAGTTAATATAAGTCCACAAGATGCAAGTATAAGTGTAAACTGGGGAGCTGTAAATGTAACTCCTGGACAATTAGGATATGAATTAAGTAAGGATGCATTAGTATCTAATATAAAAGCTACATTAGAGAATGTTAAAAGCGAAAATAATGTTTCAATAAAGGGTGAGCTAAGTGAAGTAAATCCAACAATAACTACAGAAGCATTACAATCAGTAGATAAAATGATATCTAGTTATACAACTTATTTTGATGCTGGTCCTAGTGGTCACAATATTCAAAGAGGAGCAGCTATGATTGGGAATGTATTACTTATGCCAGGAGATACATTTTCTACTGTAAATGCTATAGGACCAACAACTAAAGCAAATGGATTCGTTGAAGCAAACACTTACCTTAATGGTAAAGTTGTACCAGGTCTTGGAGGAGGAGTATGTCAAATATCTAGTACAATATATAATGCTGAATTAAAGGCAGGAATATTGCCAGACTTTAGGACATATCATGAAATGGTTGTTAAATATGTACCACAAGGGTTGGATGCAACTATAGGTGATGAATGGCCAGATTTAATATTCACCAATCCTTATGAGTATCCAATAGTAGTTAATGTATATTCTAGTGGTGGTTCAGTTACTGCTGAATTTTGGTCTAATAGTCAAGCTACAGGAGGAATTTCATATGTAGCAAAGGCTTATCAAACAGGAGCCTTATCTGCAGATGCTTATCTTTATGGATATAATGCTGCAGGAGAGTGTATATCAGAGAGATATTTAGATAGTAGTGTGTATAAGCCATTTAATTAAAATATACTAAAAGAGATGTCATTTAGACATCTCTTTTAGTATATATACAATTCTTGAAGTAAAAGAAATAATATATAAAATAATATTTTAATTACTTACAAAAATCAGTTAGCTTTGTATTATCTTGTACATCTACTAATGCTTCACCAAATCTTTGGAAATGCACAACTTCTCTTTCTCTTAAGAAGCCTAATATTTTTTTTATTTCAACATCATCGGTTATATTCATTAACCATTCATAAGTAGCTCTAGCCTTTTGTTCAGCAGCCATATCTTCTGTTAAATCTGCTATTACATCACCTTTACATTGGATGTAAGTTGCAGTCCATGGGTTTCCAGTAGCATCAGTATAAAATAATCCCTTGCCATGATCAACATAGTGTCCATCTAATCCGGCTGCTTTAATTTCATCAATTGAAGCATTTTCCATTATTTGATGAACCATTGTTGCCATAATTTCTACATGAGCTAGCTCTTCAGTGCCGATATCAGTTAATAAAGCCTTACCCTTATTAGTAGGCATTGAATATCTTTGGTCTAAATATCTTAAAGCAGCACTAAGTTCTCCATCTGGACCACCATACTGAGTCACTAGAAGTTTAGCCATTCTTAAGTCAGTAGATTTTAAATTTACTGGGTGCTGTAAAGTCTTAACGTAATACCACATTATTTTTTACCTCCTTTTGTATTTTCCCAAGGCCAAGGAGAATTAACCCAGTCGTCAGGGTTATTAAAATATGCAGTTCCGAAGTTTGTTAATGGACCATATTCCTTTTCATAATTCCATATAGTTTTCTTTAGTTCACCAGATACTTTTTCATAATCAGCCACTGCTTGTTCGCAGCAAGGATTTGTATCGAGATATAAATTAAGATCTACTAAAAAGAATTGTAACTTTTGTATCACTTCTAAATATTCATGTCTTTTCATTCTTTTTTATAACCTCCTACATATTTAACATCACAATAAGGGCTATATAGATCTTTGAAAATAGTTCCAGCAGCAAAAGAATCATTTATACTAAATAAGTTTTCATATGGTTGTAAATTAACAATAGCTTTGGCATAAATATGAGGGGTAAAAACTTTATAGGATTCATAACAGTTTTTATCTTTATCCTCACAAGTGGTATTACAATAATCCTTACCATGATTATTTATACAGTCTTTACATTTATCGCAATCTTCTTCTTTACGATAGTACATAAAAAACATCCTTTCAATTAATAAACTCTAATAATAAACTATGTCAAAATTAGGTGTTTGTGATAAGAAAATAAGTGAAAAATAATTAAATTGTAAATAGAGAGAGAAATACTATATTTATTTATCTTCTTATTTAATTTTAAATATCTATGTGATATTATCTTATATAGAATGAATTTAACAGAAGGTGATTTAATGAATAATGGTAATTGTGTAGAGTTAACTGGAAAAATAATTACCAGAGAAGATGGAGATTATAATGAAAGCATTAAGGCTTGGAATAGAGCTATAAATAAGCGTCCCTTTATTATAGTATATTGTTATACTGAAGAAGATGTTATAAATGCAATAAAGTGGTCTAGAGAAAACTCAAAGGAAATTAGAGTAAGATCAGGTGCACATAGTTATGAAGGATATTCTACTGGTGATGATGTAGTTGTAATAGATGTAAGTAATATTAATTATATCCATATCAATGAAGAAAAAGGATGCGTTAAGATAGGTGGAGGTGTAAGAAATAGAGAAGCTTATGAAGCTCTAGGAGAAAGAAAATATCCATTCCCAGGGGGTGGATGTCCAACTGTTGGAGTTCCTGGATTAATATTAGGTGGCGGATGGGGCTATTCAGCTAGATATCTAGGATTAGCTTCTGATAGCTTACTTGAAGCAGAAATAATAAACTATAATGGTGAAAAGTTAATTGTAAATAGAAATAAAAATAAAGATTTATTTTGGGCTATTATGGGAAGTGGTGGATGTAACTTTGGAGTAATCACATCTATGACATTAAAGATAGGAAAAAAGGAAGAAATGGGAAGCTTGATATATATAAAATATCATAACCCAACACCTGAAATTATATTAAAGGCTATTATAGAAATCCAAAAATTATTTAAGGGATTAGATAGAAAAATGAATTTAAAAACAGCTATATATAATTCTTATGGAATAGGTATAGGAGTTAAATTCACAGGATTGTTTTATGGTAGTTCTATAAAAGCAAAAGAAATATTAAAACCAATAATCAATATTTCTGATGATATTGAAGTAATTATTGAGGATAAAAGTATTTTAGAATGTAATAGATGGATTCAGGATACTCATCCAGAATATGAAAAATATAAATCCACTGGAAGATTCATAAATAGAGATTTAAGCAAAGAAGAAATACAAAGCATCATTGAAAAAGCTATAGAGAGAGCACATAATACATTGTAAAAAAGCATATAATATAAGGAAAGCGAGGTAAAGATGAAGTTATCGGATAAAATCAATAGAATGGAGCTTTAGCCAATGCGAAAGTTCGTCAAAAATGCAAAGGGCGCAAGGGCAAAGGGCAAGGATATTTACAGCATAAATATAGGTCAGCCGGACATTGAAACGCCAAAGGAATTTCTCGAGGCGATAAAAAAGTTTGACAAAAAGGTGATAGAGTATGCCGATTCAACGGGCATCCCAGAGCTAAAGGCAGAAATCGCAAAATACTATAAAAGGCTGGGCTGTGACTTCACAGAGGATGAGATCATCGTATCGACAGGTGGCTCGGAGGCACTGTATTTTGTGATGACTACGATCTTAAATTCAGGTGACAACATAATAATGGGCGAGCCGTACTATGCACCTTACGACAACTATACAGCTATGGCGGGAGGCTATGTAAAGGCTATACCTGCGACGGCTGAGGAGGGCTATCGCTATGCGACCCGCGAAAAAATTCTAAAGGCTATTGACGATAAGACGAGGGCTATTGCGGTAGTAAATCCGGCTAATCCGTCAGGGCTTCTTCTGACTCAAGAGGAGATGGATACAATTGTTGAAATAGTAAAGGAAAAAGAGCTTTTCCTAGTGGTCGATGAGGTATACCGCGAGTTCGTATATGACGGCAAAAAGATGAACACCTTTGCAAAGTACAAGGGCATAGAAAAAAATCTAATCGTCTGCGACTCAATTTCAAAGCGCTTTAGCGGATGTGGAGCACGCATCGGATGCGTAATATCACATAATCAAGAAATAATAGAGGCTATCACGAAGCTCGCACAGATGAGGCTTTGCTCTCCAGAGCTCGAGCAGATCGGAGCAACAGCTCTCTACAAGCTAAATCCAAACTATTTTGATAAGGTAAGAGAGGAATACCAGCACAGGCGAGATGTAACCTATGCCGCACTTCAAAGGATTCCGGGAATTCTCTGCGGAAAGCCAGAGGGCGCCTTTTACATAACCTGCAAGCTTCCAGTCGATGACGCCGAAAAATTTTTGGTGTTTATGCTCGACGAGTTTGATATCGACGGAAAGACGGTCATGTTCGCTCCAGCTCAGAGCTTTTTTGGAACTCCGGGCATGGGAAAATCCGACATCCGAATAGCCTACGTGCTAAACGCCGACGACATGGAAAAGGCTATTTACATCTTGGGCGAGGGTATAAAGGCGTATAATAGCAGGCAAAAAGGAAAACAGAAATAAAACCAATTAAAATCAAAACGGCTCCACACAGGAGCTGTTTTTAGTTGAGTTTGTAATTTTACAATTTTCACTTCTTTTTTCTTACTTCCCCTTGACAAATACTATGTGTGGGTGTATAATATAAATAAAGAGATACATTTTTAAAAACACAAAAGATTTCTATAAGCACAATTTTATTTATATATTAAACGAAACAGCATTTTTGCAAAGCACGGAGATTTTCTC
>NZ_JABUTB010000036.1:6125-11206 GCF_021443865.1 Clostridium sp. | reverse complement strand
TACGACGAAACTATTAATCAATTTAGATAAATATGTTAGGAGGAGTAAAAAATGAAAATTAGAAAGATGGGAAAATTAGCAGTTGCATTAGTAGCAGGAGCTGCTTTAGTAGCAACTTTAATAAAAGATAGTAAAGAAAAAGAAAGAACGGACGAAGATATAATTGAAGAAAAACAAAATTAGATTTAAGAGGATTTTGATATGATTAGGGAAAATGATTATAACAAGAAAGTTGATTCCCTTAGGATTAAAGATATAAAATTTTTGAATGAAAATAAGGAGGAATTCTTATGGAATTTTAAGAATTCCTTTATAAATTCTATAAAAGGTCTTTTTATTTATGCCAATAAAGAAGAAGACTTAGTAATATTTTACGGGAACAATAAGGAAATTATTGGCTATGAAGATAAATTTATTGCATTTAATTTTAATGAAGTAAAAGAGCTAATACATAGTGATTATATTGACACCTTACATTATGAATTAAATAATTGTACAGAAGATATAGAGATAAAAGTTATAAACATTTTAGGACAAGAACTTTGGGTTAGAATAAATGGATTTACTAAGAAAGATATTTATGGGAATTTTTCTATATTTGAAGGATATGTACATAATATTAGTAATGAAAAGGATTCAAGCTTAAAGTTAGAATATATTAACGCTTATGATGAACTTACTGGATTAAATAATAGAAAAAGCTTTAAAACAATAATGGATAATCAATTAAAGGATAATATTGTAAATAAAACTAGAGGAGCCTTAATAATAGTTGACATAGATAATTTTAAATTTATAAATGATTCTTATGGGCATAATTGTGGAGATAAATTTCTAAAAAGGTTTTCAGATGACCTAAAGAAAAAATTAAATTTAAATGAATTATTATGTAGATTTGGTGGAGATGAATTTCTAATTTTTATACCATATATATCTGATTTTCGTGATGTTAAAAAAGTTGTAATGAAAATTACGGAGATATTAAAAGTACCATATAATATAAATAATAATGAAATTTTTGCATCTTTAAGTATAGGTGTTGCTGTTTATCCAGATGATGGCGAAGAGTTTGAGTCATTACTTAAAAATGCTGATGCTGCCATGTATTTAGCTAAGAGTAACGGAAAAAATAAGTGGGAGATGTTTAATAGTAATATCTCAAGGGAAATAAACAGAATTTATTCCATTCAAAGGGGTCTTAGGACAGCTTTGGATAATGATGAAATGTTTGTTGTATTTCAACCAAAGGTTAGACTGGCAGATAATGAAATAGATGGCTTTGAGGCTTTACTTAGATGGAATAGTTCAGAGATCGGTTTAGTAAGTCCATCTGAATTTATACCAATTGCAGAAAGCACAAGATTAATTATACCAATAGGTAAGTTTGTTTTAAGAGAAGTCTTTATTAAAATAAAGTATTTATTATCAGAAGGTTATGATAATTTTAAAATTGCAGTTAATTTATCAGAAATTCAACTAAGAGAGGGAGATTTACTGGAGTATTTCAAATTGTTAATTGAAGAATTTAAATTTTCTCCTAAATATATTGAGTTTGAAATTACAGAAAGTATGATAATGAAATCTGTAGATAGAAATATAAATTATTTAATGCAGATTAAGAATTTAGGCTCATCTATAGCTTTAGATGATTTTGGCACTGGATATTCTTCTCTAAATCATTTAACAAAACTTCCTATTGATGTTTTGAAAATAGACAGGAGCTTTGTAATTGATATGATTGAAAATGATAAGAGTAGGTACATAGTAGAAAAAATTATTCAATTATCCCATAAGTTAGGTATTACTGTAGTTGCAGAAGGTGTTGAAGAAGAAGAACAAGTAGAGTACTTGAAAAAGAT
The DNA here is from genome assembly GCF_021443865.1 of Clostridium sp. Taxonomy (GTDB): domain Bacteria; phylum Bacillota; class Clostridia; order Clostridiales; family Clostridiaceae; genus Clostridium. The sequence goes on along the minus strand of NZ_JABUTB010000036.1, from coordinate 9,347 downwards.
GGAGTGTGATACTGTTCAAGGATATTACTATAGTAAACCACAAAATTTTGAAAATATAATAAATATGTTAAATAAATAGATTATTAATAACAGAAGCTTCATAATTTTAAAATAAAGTTTATATTTACTAATATATATGTAATATAAATTTTATTTTCAAATTTTATGAAGTTTTTTATAGTTCTTAAGGAGGACATATGAAGAGATCAGTTGATTTAGTATCAGGGAATATAAGTAGCACTTTAATTAAGCTATCATTGCCTATTTTAGGTACTTCCTTTATACAAATGGCTTATAATATGATAGATATGATATGGGTTGGAAGAATTGGAAGTAATGCAGTTGCAGCTATTGGAACAGCTGGATTTTTTACTTGGTTCGGAAGTTCTCTAGTATTAATATCAAAAATAGGAGCACAGATCGGAGTATCGCAATCTATTGGCAAAAAAGATTTTAATGAAAGGAATAAAACAATTTATAACAGTTTACTAATTACTGTATTAGTAGCTTTAATTTATACGGTGTTTTTAATAGTATTTAGAAAGGGATTAGTAGGATTCTTTAAATTAGGAGATACTGAAATTAATAATATGGCTATTGGCTATTTAGTAGTAGTTTCTATAGGAATGATATTTAGTTTTTTAAATCCTTTATTTACTAGTATCTTTAATGCAGCAGGAAGTAGTAAAATTCCTTTTCTTATTAATACAATAGGGTTAATAGTAAATATTGTATTTGATCCAATACTTATTTTTGGACTACTTGGCTTTCCAGCCCTTGGTGTTGTAGGTGCAGCATTAGCAACTGTTGGAGCACAAGCTATAGTAACCTTTATTTTTATTATTGCTTTTATTAAGAATGGATATAGTTTAGAACTGAAAAATGTAAAATATATAGATAAAGAAACTATCCTTAAAATATGCAAGTTAGGAATACCAACAGCAGTTCAAAGTTGTTCTTTCGCTTTTTTTGCCATGATAATAGGTAGATTAATAGCAGCTTGGGGACCAGTAGCTATAGCTGTGCAAAAGGTTGGTTCTCAAATAGAAGCAATATCATGGATGACAGCAGAAGGATTTGGAGCTGCATTAACTGCCTTTGTTGGACAAAACTATGGGGCTGATAAGTGGGATAGAATACTAAAAGGATATAAAGTTACAATGATACTTTCAAGCGTCATTGGAATATTTGCTACAATACTTTTAATTTTTGCAGGAGAAAGTATATTTTCAATATTTATTCCAGAAGCAGAAGCTATAAAGGCAGGAGGAATTTATCTGAAAATTTTAGGCATATCACAGCTTTTTATGTGTATTGAGATTACCACAGCTGGAGCTTTTAATGGTTTAGGAAATACAGTAACTCCTTCGCTGGTAAGTATAATATTTACAGGTCTAAGAATACCTATTGCTATATTTTTAAGTGGCTTTGCTGCTTTAGAATTAAATGGAGTTTGGTGGAGTATTAGTGGAACTAGTATAATTAAAGGAATGCTTTTATTAAGTTTATTTATTTTTATGATTATAATACCTAATAGAAAAAAAGTTTTAGAAACTATTGACAAATAAATTTAATAGGAATATTATAATAATAAATAAAAGAAAGACAAGTCCATTGATAAGGGATAGTAACTAGATTGTAAGGTTTTAGAGAGCTGAAGATGGTGGAATTTCAGTACTGTAGCAAATAGTGAATGGGCCTTTGAGGAGTGATACGAAATTTATTAAAGTAGTTGATCCGTAATTCCCACGATATAGGGAATAGGGTATAATAGTACCTGATAAGAGAGGCTTATTTAAGCAATTTAGGTGGCAACGCGGATAATACCGTCCTATACATTTTGTATAGGGCGTTTTTTTTTATAAGAAAATATAGAGGAGCTGGTAATTATGGTATGAAAGACAGGAGATAATAAAGTTTAAAAATAATAATAAAAGGAGAATTATTATGGAAAGAAATATGAATGTTAAAAAAATGATATTAAATTCAATATTAATAGCTATAGGAGCTTTATTACATCAAATTACACCAGCTTTAGGATTACCAATGCAACCAGATTTTGCAATTGCAATGCTATTTATTATTATATTAATTAATAAAGATTATAAAACTACTTTAATATCAAGTATTATAATGGGAGTTATAACTGCCTTAACAACAAAGTTTCCAGGAGGACAACTACCTAATATTATAGACAAAATAGTAACTGGACATGTTATATATTTCATGTTTAAGGCTATGGGAAATAGGGTGAGCAATAATATAAAGATGATATTTGCATTAAGTATTGGAACATTAGTTAGTGGGTTAACTTTTTTATCTTCAGCTAGCATAATTGTTGGACTACCAAGTGATTTCTTTACTTTAGTTATTCTAGTTGTATTACCTGCTACACTAATGAATATCTTTTTAGGTACAATATTATATAAATCTATAGGAATAGCTCTAAAGGCTACAGGAACAGTAGTTAGTAAATAAAAATTGCCCATTAATATATTTTTTTATAGGGTGCTGTCCAAGAATTTAAAACTAAATTAAAGGACAGCATCTTTTTTAATGCTTTATAACCTTATATATTTCAGGGGTAGTTTCATCAATAGTTTTAAATATATAACCACTATCTTTATAATATTTAATTACAGAAGGAAGAGCTTTAGCAGAAGTTTTATTTATAAAACCACAATGCATTAAAACTACTACATTATCTCCAGTTTTACAAGCTTTTTTTGCAATACTTTCTGGAGAAGATTTATAATTTGCTCCATCTCCACTATCTGCATTCCAATCATATATTTTAAAATTATTTTTATGTAGAAGATCTACCAAATTTTGTGTTAGTCTATAACTTTTGTTATTACATCCAAAAGGAAATCTTAGAATATAATATTTTTCTCCAGTTACATTATAGATAGCTTCTTGAGATTTTACCATTTCATTTAAAAAGTTTTCATTATTACAATAAAGTTTATCTCTATCATGAGTAAAGCTATGTAAGCCTATACTATGTCCTTCATCCTTCATTCTTAATAAAATTGATTCTTGGCCTTTGATTTCTGAACCTATTACAAAAAATGTGGCTTTAACTCCTTCTTTATTTAAAGTATCTAAAATATCTTTTGTAACATTTCCTCCTGGACCATCATCAAAGGTAAGATAAACGACCTTTTCTTTGGTTGCATCTGATGAACTTTCTTCATTTATATCAGTAGCATAAGCCTGAGT
>NZ_JABUTB010000036.1:0-3673 GCF_021443865.1 Clostridium sp. | reverse complement strand
AGAAATAATTAATATAATAATTTTCTAATAACTTAGATAAAAATTAATCACAAAGTAGATATAAGAACCGTATTATGTAACTATATTGCACTTTGGAGGTTAAAATGAAAATTGTTATCGATGATCAATATCATAGTGATGAAGATAAAAGATATACAACTGATGAAAATGGTAATATTGATTTGTTTATCAATATTGGAGAAGAGATGGGAGATCCTATAGTTTTAGATGAAAGTAATAACATAAATTTTAATGATGGCAATAATTCAATAGAAAAGGATTTTGCTGAATTTAAAGAAAATGCTAATAACGTAGAAGAACATGAAGATGAAGAGATTATTGCAACTGGAGTAGTAATTGGAGAAGTAATTGAAGAAGTAAAAGAATCTAATTTAAGAAATACAATAAGCAGTAAAAATCCATGGGAAGATGAAGAATTCTCAAGAAATTATAATAATATTTATGCAGAAATAGAAAATAATCTAGAAAAAAAATATGCAGCTGAAAATGAAAGAATAGTTACAGAGAAAGTTGATAGTAATCCAGTATATGCTAGATATGAAGAAAAGAAGGTTAATGAAGTAAAGGGAACTATAACAGTTTTATCTAAGCTTGGTAGTAAAGAGGGGGTAGAAATTAAAGGAGCAAGAATAAATCTATACCTATTAAATGGAGTATCTCCTAAACTTTACGATTCTAAGTTTTCTGATGAACTAGGAAAAGTAGAATTTAACAACTTAGCAAATGGATGTTATAGAGTAATTGCAATTGTAGATAGAAGATTTTTTGAAAAACCACAGTACTATAATTGGAATGAAGTAACAATAGATGCTAATAATAAGAAATCAAATATTTTAGTAGTTAATAGAATAAAACCAGGTTATTATAAAAAGTAAATATATTTATTTTAGAAACTCCGAAAGGGGTTTCTTCTTTAATTATGAATTATTCATTATAAATTAATAATTGTTGTTATAGAGAAAAATAATAGTTATCTATAAGCTTTATTTTTAGCTTTAAGTAATTTAAAATATAATTTGTAATTATAACTATAGAAGATAGGGAAAGGGCAGATACATATGAAACTTAGAATAAAATATTTTGAAGGTGCAAGTAAATTAAAAAAGATATCTAAAGGAAATTGGATTGATGTATATGCAAATGCTGATATATTTGTTAATGAAGGGGAAAGAGCAATGATACCACTAGGATTTGCTTTAGAGCTACCAAGTGGATGGGAAGGGCATTTAGCACCAAGAAGCTCAACCTTTAAGACTTGGGGAGTAATTCAAACTAATTCATTAGGAGTGGTGGATGATACCTATATAGGTGATAACGATCAATGGCATATGCCTGTATTTTGTCTAAAAGGAATGGACTCAAAGGAAAAGGGTACATGGATAAGAAAAGGTGACAAAATAGGTCAATTTAGAATAATGGAAGTTATGCCTGAAATAGAATTTGAAGAAGTAGAATCCTTTGGAAATGTTGATAGAGGTGGATTTGGTACTACTGGTAAAAGATAAAAAATGGGGAAGCTTAAGCTAAGCTTTCCCATTCTTCATATAATAATGAAATCTTTTCTTCTATACTTTTAATTTCTTTACTTACACGTTCACTTTCTGCTGGATTTGAATAAACTTCTTCAAGGCAAAGCTGTTCTTGAAGAGATAGTAAATTATCTTCACTCTTAGCTATATCTTCTTCAATATTCTTTAGCTTAAGCTTTAAAGCTTTTTCTTCTTTTTCTAACTCTTTCTTTTTCTTTTTTTCTTCCTTAAGTTGAGTTTTAGTTTTACCATTTGCTAATTCTTCAAGAACTTCAAATCTATTTGGGTTAATCTTTTTTTCTTGATAGTAGCTGTAGTTACCTAAGAATTCTTTTACGCCCTCTTCATTTAGCTCAAGGATTCTATTTATTACTTTATTTAAGAAATATCTATCATGAGATATAACTAGCAAGGTACCATCATAACTTAATAATGCCTCTTCTAAGGCTTCTCTAGACATTATATCTAAATGGTTAGTAGGCTCATCAAGTAGTAATAAATTAGATCTTGAAAGCATTAACTTCAATAAGTTTATTCTACACTTTTCTCCACCACTTAAGGTGTTTATTATTTTAAAAACATCATCTCCAGTAAATAGAAAAGATGCAAGTACTCCTCTTAGTTTAGATGTAGTTAAGTTAGGAAATTCATCCCACACTTCATCTATTATGCTTTTATCTAAATTTAGGTCTGACTGCTCTTGATCATAATATCCTAAATTAACATTTGTTCCTAAAACAGTTTTCCCACTATCAGGCTTAACTAAATTTAATATTATTTTTAGTAATGTAGTTTTACCACGACCATTTTCACCTATTAGTGCAACTTTTTCTCCTCTTTTAAGATCTAAGCTAAGATTTGAGAATAATTTTTGTTCACCATAGCTTTTTGATAAATTCTCAATATGAAGAACATCATATCCACTCTTTACAGAAGTTTCAAATTTTATTTTAGAAGCTTCTTTTTCTCTATCAGGTGCATCTATCTTTTCCATTTTTTCTAAAGCTTTTTCTCTACTTTCAGCTGCACGAATACTTTTTTCTCTATTAAAGCTTCTAAATTTTTCGATTATAGCTTCTTGTCTTTTAATTTCAGCCTGTTGCAAATTATATGCTTTTAATTGATTTTCATAGTTTTTTTGTCTTAGTTCAAAGAACTTAGTATAAGAAACATTATAGCAATTAACATGACCATTAATTACTTCAAAAGTATTATTAGTTACAGTATCTAAGAAAAATCTATCATGGGAAATTACTAAAACAGTTCCTTTATAATTTTTTAAATACTCTTCAAGCCATTCAATGGCTTCTAAATCTAAATGGTTAGTAGGCTCATCTAGTAAAAGAATATCAGGATTTCTTAATAATAACTTACAAAGTGAAACTCTAGTTTTTTGCCCACCACTTAATGTGGAAATAACTTTGTTAAAGTCTTCTTCTAAGAAGCCAAGTCCTTTTAATACTCTTGATATTTCACCTTTATATGTATAGCCACCTTTATTAGAGTAAAGGTCCTGAAGAGTAGTATAGTCCTTAATTATTTTTTGATGATAACTATCATTATTTTCATCATATGGCTCTGCCATTTTTATTTCTAAAGTATGAAGTCTATTTTCAATATCTAATAGTTCTTTAAATACTAAATTAAGCTCAGAGTAAATTGTGTTTTCTAAATTTAAATCTACATGTTGAGTTAAATAACCTATAGTTTTATTTTTATCTATAAATATTTCTCCATCATCTTGAGAGATTTCTTTAGATATTATTTTGAATAAAGTAGATTTGCCTTCACCGTTTCCACCTATAATACCAACCTTATCTCCTTCATTTATAGAAAAAGTTACGTTTTTTAATACTTCATGTATACCATAACTTTTCGATATATCTTTACAACTTAAAACTACCATTTTTCCTCCTATATTAAAATAAGGTATATAAACTTATTTGTATAATTACAAAAATAATAATTTTATTATACTCTATGGCTATTATCTAGGCAAATATTCAAGGGATAAAAATGAAAGAATGAAGAAATGAAAGAATTAAAGAATGAAAAAAAACTCCCTTTAGTATAATCCCCTTATGGTAGACAAATATAAAAAGACCCTTATAATTAGGTTAGAT
>NZ_JABUTB010000035.1:115658-119523 GCF_021443865.1 Clostridium sp. | reverse complement strand
GATTAAAGTAGTTGACTATTCAAAACTTTTATCATCTCAAGATAAATATAATAAAGTTGTGAATCTATCTAAAAATAAAAAAGAAATATGGGAAGAAGAAGGTAAAGAATATCTTATGCCTGTGGCATCACATGATAGAGATGGTAATTTCACTGAAGAAGATTATAAACATGACGACGATATAATGAATGATAATGATTTGTGGAAATAATAATACAAAGGGTGATAGAATTGACTTACGAAGAATTATTAATAGAAGCTGATGAGCTCGGAATAATTGTTAAAGAAATAGATTTAAAAACACGTGATGGTCATTGTAAGGGTAATAGAATAGCTATTAATAGAAATTTATCTAAATATGATAAGGCTTGTGTTCTAGCTGAAGAGTTAGGACACTATTATCTTACAATAGGTGATATAAGAAATCAAAATAATATTAATAATAGAAAACAAGAACTAAAAGCACGAAAATGGGGATATAATAAACATATAGGGCTTTTAGGATTAATAAAAGCTTTTGAATATGGCTGTAAAAATAGATATGAGATGGCCGAATATCTAGGTATAACTGTAGAGTATTTAAATGAAGCTCTAGAGTATTATTCAAGTAAATATGGCGTTATGCATAGAATAGATGATTATATTATTTATTTTACACCAACTGTTTATATAGGAAAATCATTCAATTAAATACACATTTAAAGGAGATGTTTTTATGGATTATAATATAACTTATAGGCAAAAAGATAAAGGTTGGCAATTTATAATATCTTATAAGATAAATGGTAAATGGAAACAAAAAAGTAAACAAGGATTTAATACTAAAAAAGAAGCAAAACCTGAAGCTGAAAAATTATTAAAGGAATTGAAAAGCAATCAAAATCTAAACCAAGAACTTAAAAATATAACCTTAGGTGAGTTTAAGAACTTATATATAGAGCATATACAACTCCATATGCAAGAAAATACAATAAGATTATATAATATGGCTTTAAATTACTTTGAGCCACTATATAACATTGAAATGGATAAAATAAACACTCTACATCTTCAAAAATGTATAGATGATATGATAAGATCTGGATTATCTTATGGAACGATAAGGACATACAAAAATAGAATTACTGCAATATTTAATAGTGCTAAAGATACTTATAATATTATATCTAAATCACCAGCTGATAAACTAGAAATTAAGGTTCCCAAAGAGCCAAGTAATAAAAAAGCTTTAACTGAAACTGAATTAAAAGACTTAATTAATAAATCTACAAATATTAAATATAAAGTTATTTTTTCCTTAGCTGGAATGTGTGGACTTAGAATAGGAGAAATTTTAGGTTTAAAATGGGATAAAATTAATTTTGAAAATAACACTTTATCTATAGATATCCAATGGAAAAACCTAGATGAAAATACTGTAGGTTTTGGAGAATTAAAATCAGCCAACTCATATAGAACTATTCCTATGCCTCCATACGTAAAAAAACTTTTACTTGAATGGAAAAACTATAACCCTATAGATATAAGTAATAGAGTTATAGTTTATAAATGTATCTCTGGATTAACTGCTATGCTAAGAAATTATACAAAGAAACTAGGGTATAATCTTTCAATTCATGAGTTCAGACATACCTATGCAACTACTTTAATTTCTCGTGGAGTTGATTTTAAAACTGTTGCTAAACTTATGGGGCATGATGTCGAACAAACAATGAAAACTTACTCACATGTTACTGATGATATGCTTACTAATGTTACTAACATACTATCTAAAATTTTTTAAATATTATTTTTGACGATTTTTTTGACGAATTAACTTTCAAGTCAATAAACCCTTGATATTGCTTATGTTTTATACTTCTATTTTATTTTCTCTAGCGTAATAGAAAAGATATTGTTGAGCCATACCTGATAGTAATCCAAACTTATCTCTTGCAAAAACTCTCATTTTATTTAATGATACATCAGGTGCTACATAGAAATGAATCATAGCTCGCTTAACCCATACATCTACAGGGAATGAAGAGTGTTTAGCCATTGAGAATAACATTATACAATCTGCTACCTTTGCTCCAACTCCCATAAACTTTTGAAGAGCTATATGACATTCATCATCATTTAAACTCTTTATATAATCTAAATCAAAATCAAGAATTTCTGGTCTTTCTGGATACTTATCTGGATTAAGTGCCATATCTTCTTTAACTTCTATTGCATCATTAACCTTTTTAATTGTATCAACTATGTACTTACTTCTAAAAGATGCTCCTGTTGATTGAATTTCTTCTAATGTAGCATTCTTTATAGCCTTAGGAGTTGGGAAGGTATAAAAAAATTCACCTTTATATTCTAATTTTTCTCCCCAGTTTTCACATATCTTCTTAACTGTTTTCTTTATTGACGGAATACTATTCCTTGCTGATATTATAAAGCTTATTAACATTTCAAAAGGATCTTGATTTAATATTCTAATACCATAACCAAATTCAACACTTTTTCTAAGTATTTCATCCTGTGCTAATACAGATTTAATTTCATCATAGTTTCTTTCTAAATCAAAATAATATAACCAAATATTATTAAAGTCTTCTTCATTAGAATTATATATTATAACTTCATCATCCTTTTGAAGTATTTCTATTACTCTTCCAAAGGCAACAACTATATAGTTTTCATCTGTTATCTTATCCCATCTAAAACATTGCCCACATTCTAATATTTGTTTTATATTAAAGTTTCTTACTCCTTCAATTATAACTTTATCATCTTCAAATTTAACATTTCTATAATCCATTTTTTCACCTCATATTATATACTACCTTAGGTTTCCCCTAAATTTTTACAAAATATTCTCGTATTATCTAAAATTAATTATATCATATAGTCAAATAATATCTAACTAATAATTTGTATTAATGAAAATAAATTATTCAACAATAGAAAAAGCCATTGCATTTTACTGCAACAGCTTTTCTTGGTAATATCTATCTTAATTTTAGTAAGTGTAAAAACCTCTGCCTGTTTTTCTTCCAAGGTATCCAGCTCTAACATACTTTCTTAAAAGATTACTTGCTCTATACTTACTATCACCTGTTTCATTATATAAAACATCCATAATAGCTAAGCATACATCTAATCCTATAAGATCTCCTAAAGCTAAAGGTCCCATTGGGTGGTTTGCACCATACTTCATTGAAGTATCTATATCTTCTACTGAAGCTATTCCTTCTTGTAAAATGAATGAAGCTTCATTAATCATAGGAATAAGTATTCTATTAACTACAAATCCAGGAGCTTCAGCAACTTCTACTGGTTCCTTACCAATAGCAACTGATAATGCTTTTACAGCATCAAAAGTTTCTTGAGATGTAGCCATACCTCTTATAATTTCAACTAGCTTCATTACTGGAGCTGGATTAAAGAAGTGCATTCCTATAACTTTATCAGGTCTCTTTGTTGCTGATGCAACTTCTGTTATTGATAAAGATGATGTATTAGAAGCTAATATTGTAGATTCCTTACATATTCCATCTAATTCAGCAAATATAGTTTTCTTAATTGCCATATTTTCAACAGCAGCTTCAATTACTAAATCACAATCTTCAGCAAGAGCTAAATCTGTTGTTCCTGTTATTCTTCCAAGGATTGCTTCCTTATCTTCTTCAGTCATTTTTCCCTTTGCAACTAATTTAGATAATCCTTTGTTGATACCATTAATTCCTCTTTCAACAAATTCGTCCTTTATATCTCTAACTATAACTTCATATCCTTTTTGAGCAAAAGCTTGAACAATTCCTGCTCCCATAGTTCCTGCGCCAATTACAAAAATCTTTTCCATATTAAAAAACCTCCAATTTTAATGCAT
>NZ_JABUTB010000035.1:98783-115646 GCF_021443865.1 Clostridium sp. | reverse complement strand
ATGCATTATACATTACTAATTATCTTTTAGTGCTTTTATTTGAGCTGTCATTTCAGGTACAACTTTAAATAAATCACCAACTATTGCGTAGTCTGCTGTTTGCATTATCGGAGCTGTAGCATCTTTATTAATTGCTATTATCATATCTGATTCTTGCATACCTGCTACGTGTTGAATAGCTCCAGAAATACCACAAGCTATATATATATTAGGCCTTACAGTTTTACCTGTTTGTCCAACTTGATAATCTCTTTCTATCCAGCCATTTTCAACAGCTGCTCTTGATCCTGCTAATGTTCCACCTAAAGCTTCTGCTAATTCTTCTAAAATAGCAAAGTTTTCTTTAGATCCAACACCTCTACCACCTGAAACAATAAAATTAGCTTCACTTATGTCTACAATTTCTTTAGCTTCTTTTACTATTTCTACTATCTTAGTTCTTATATCTGATTCTTCTAATTTCACTTCTACTTCTTCCACGGTGAAGTTTCTATCTTCATTAGGAAGCTTTGAGAAAACTCCAGGTCTTACTGTTGCCATTTGTGGTCTGTGATCTGGACAAGCAATTGTTGCCATTAAGTTTCCACCAAAAGCTGGTCTTGTAGCAAGTAAATCTTCCTTTTCCACATCAACATCTAAAACTGTACAGTCTGCTGTTAAACCTGTGGATAATCTTGCTGCCACTCTAGGACCTAAATCTCTTCCTATAAATGTTGCACCAATGAACATTATTCCTGGCTTTTTGTCATTTGCTAAATCACAAATAACTTTAGTATATCCATCAGTAGTATAGTGTTCTAATAATTTGCTTTCTGCAACTATTACTTCATCTGCACCATGTCTACCTAATGTGTCTGCTAATGATTTTATATTATCACCTAATAATAAAGCTGTTAACTTTACGCCTAATTTATCTGCAATCTTTCTACCTTCGCCAAGTAATTCAAGAGAAACCTTTTGAAGTTCTCCTTCTCTTTGCTCAGCAAATACCCAAACGCCTTTGTAATCTGCAATATTCATCTTTTTTACCTCCCATATATCTTAGATGTAGTGTTTTTCTTTTAATTTTCCTAATACATATTTTACAGCTTCTTGAGGAGTTTCTTTTATTAACTCTCCAGCTCCCTTAGTTTCCTTAGTCATTGTTTTCTTAACCTTAGTAGGTGAACCTTTAAGTCCTAACTCTTCTTTATTTACTTCAATATCATCTGCTGACCATACTTGAATTTCTTTATTTGCTGTATCAAATATATATCCAACATTCATATATCTTGGTTCATTTAATTCTTTAATTGCTGTTAAAAGAACTGGAGCTTGAACTTTAATTAATTCATATCCATCTTCTAAAGCTCTATTAACTAATAACCCATCTTCTTCTATTTTTACATCTTGAACATATGTTATTTGAGGTATATTTAAATGTTCTGCAATTTCTGGTCCAACTTGAGCAGTATCTCCATCAATAGCTTGTCTACCTGCAAATACTATATCATATTCTAATTTCTTTAAAGCACCTGCTATTGTTTTTGATGTTGCTAAAGTGTCAGCACCAGCAAAAGCTCTATCAGTTATAAGTATTGCTTCATCAGCACCCATACATAATGCTTCTCTTAAAGCTTCCTTTGCTTGTGGAGGTCCCATACTTATTACAGTAATCTTTCCTCCAAATTCATCTTTTATTGTTAATGCAGCTTCTAGTGCATGCTTATCTTCTGGATTTATAATTGATGGAACTCCATCTCTTATAAGTGTTCCTGTTTTTGGATCAATTTTAACAGCTGTTGTATCTGGAACTTGTTTTAAACAAACTACTATATTCATTTATAAATCCTCCCCTTATCTTAAAGCATTTCCTGAAATTACCATCTTTTGAACTTCTGAAGTTCCTTCATAGATTTCAGTAATCTTAGCATCTCTCATCATTCTTTCAACAGGATATTCTTTAGTGTAACCATATCCACCAAAGATTTGTACAGCCTTAGTAGTAACATCCATAGCTACTTCTGCTGCATAAAGCTTAGCTCTTGCTGCATCTACTGAATATGGAAGTTTATTTTCCTTTAGCCATGCTGCTTTATATACTAAATGTCTAGCAGCTTCAATTTTAGTATCCATTTCTGCTATCATCCATTGTAATCCTTGGAATGCAGCTAATGGTCTATTAAATTGTTTTCTTTCCTTCATATAATTAACAGCTTCTTCAAAAGCTCCTTCTGCTATTCCTAATGCTTGAGCTGCTATACCAATTCTTCCTCCATCTAAGGTCTTCATTGCTATACCAAATCCTCTGCCTTCTTGTCCAATTAAATTTTCTTTAGGAACTACACAATTACTCATTACTAATTCTGTAGTTGAAGAACCTCTAATACCAAGCTTGTCTTCTTTCTTTCCAATTGAGAATCCTTCGAAACTCTTTTCAACTATAAATGCAGATATTCCTTTTGTACCCTTGCTCTTATCAGTCATGGCGAATATAATAAATGTTTCGGCAACTCCACCATTTGTAATAAATATCTTAGATCCATTTAATATATAATTGTCACCATCTAATACAGCTACAGTTTGTTGACCAGCTGCGTCTGTTCCAGCACCTGGTTCAGTTAACCCAAAAGCACCTATTTTTTTACCAGTTGCTAAATCTTTTAAATATCTGTCCTTTTGATCTTTAGTACCAAACTGATCTATTAAAGACGCACATAAAGATGTATGTGCTGAAAGTATAACACCTGTGGTTGCACATACCTTTGATAATTCTTCTACAGCTAATATATATGAAAGAGTGTCCCCACCTGCTCCACCATATTCTTTTGAAAATGGAATTCCCATCATTCCGATTTTAGCCATCTTTTCAACATTTTCCATAGGGAATCTTTCTGTTTCGTCAATTTCAGCAGCTATTGGTTTAACTTCCTTCAAAGCGAATTCTCTAACCATTTTTTTTACTAGTTCTTGTTCCTTAGTCAATTGAAAATTCATTAATTATACCTCCTTGATATTGTACCCTTTTGCTTAATTAAATTGTATCTAAATTTTTAATTTTTTTTTATTTTTCTTTATTCTGACTATTTATTAGAAAAATTTTTAGCTCTCTTATCAATGAAAGCTGTCATTCCTTCTTTTTGATCTTCAGTTGCGAAACATTTTCCAAAGTCTTCTGCTTCAATTTCAATTGCAGTATCTATATCTACTTGCATACCTCTATTTATTGCATCTTTGCATAACTTAACAGCTATAGGAGCATTAGCCATAATTGCATTTGCCATAGCCTTTGCTTCTTCCATTAAGTTTTCTAAAGGTACTACTTTATTTACTAAACCTATTCTTAAAGCTTCATCAGCCTTTACCATTGCACATGTGTAAATAAGTTCTTTTGCTTTTCCTTCTCCAACTAATCTAGGTAATCTTTGTGTTCCACCAAATCCTGGTGTTATTCCAAGTCCTGCTTCTGGTTGAGCAAATCTTGCCTTTTCTGAAGCAATTCTAATATCACAAGCCATAGCTAATTCACATCCACCACCAAGGGCAAATCCTGATATAGCTGCAATAACAGGCTTGTCTAATTTTTCTAATCTTCTGAAAACTTTATTTCCTAAAAGGCCAAAATTCTTTCCTTCCTCTTCTGAAAGGTCCTTCATTTCTGAAATATCTGCGCCAGCTACGAAAGCCTTTTCACCAGCACCAGTTAATATAACAGAATATATATTACTGTCTTGTTCTAAATCTTCTAAAACTGCATCTAAATCTTTTAATGTGTCAGAATTTAGTGCATTTAAAGCTTTAGGTCTATTAATAATCACAATTGCTAAGTGTCCTTCTTTTTCAAGAATTAAATTTTTCAATTCCATTGAAAGTCCTCCTTCTAAACTATATATACAATATTTTTTAATGCTTATAATATATATTTGATATGGAAATATTGTTATAAGATTAACAATATAGTCAAAAAATAATTGAAGCGTATGCTTCAACTATTATTATAACCGTATAAAATTCCTTTTTCAATAGTAATTGTAAAATAAGGTAAATTAATAATGTAATCACTTACATTGCGCTTTACTATTTAGATTCTTCTTTATCATTTAGTAAGTAAATGAGTGTTAATAAACTCTCAGACAAATGTACATTTTCTACTGTTACCTCATCTGGAACTGATAAATCAACAGGTGCAAAATTCCATATTCCTGTAACTCCATTTTCTACTAATATATCACTTACCTTTTGTGCATTTATTCTAGGTACACATATAATACCGATATCTATAGAATTCTCTGATAGGTAGTTTTTTAGAATATCAATATCTTGAATTTCTATATCTCTTATTCTAATTCCTATTAGCTTCGGATTTGCATCAAATATTCCTACAATTTTTAAACCACTTTGTGCAAATCTACTATAGTTTGCAATTGCCTGACCTATATTACCTGCTCCAACGATTATAGCATTATATTCTTTGTTTAATCCTAATATAGTACTAATTTGATTGTAAAGATCCTTAACATTATAACCATATCCTTGTTGACCAAAGTCTCCAAAGCAATTTAAATCTTGTCTAATTTGTGATGCAGTAAAACCAATTTTTTCACCTAATTCTTTTGAAGATATTCTATCTACATCATTCCTTAATAATTCTTGTAAATATCTATGATATTTTGGCAATCTTTTAATTACTGCCATTGAAATATTTTTTTTCTTCTCCATATTATTTCTCCTATTTTTATTTTTTATTTAAAACACGTTTTTTCATATATATTATTTATTTTAACACTTTTATTTATATTTTAAAACAATTTAAGTTATGTATTTAACAAAGAATATCAACTATATTATTAACCTAATATCTTACTTTTATCTCTGAAAGCAAAATATTTTTAATTATATTAAAAATATACAAAAAATTAGACTTATGTATAACGTAGCAGATGCGTTATACATAAGTCTCAATTTTACAAAATTAAACTTTTGTAAGCAAAAGTAATCTCGTATGCTTCCCTTATGCCTGAATGTTCTCAACTCAAATAATTATATGTAATTTGCTGAAATTTGTCAACAAAAAAAGTATCCTACTTAAAATCATTGCTTATTATCCAGAAAACTACAAGTTATGCTACCATTATATTATATATATTCACTTTGTTTTAAGGAATTTATAAAAGCATTATCCTGTTAATAAACTTTTATAAATTCCCTTAGTATATTGAAGGTAAATATTATATTCTGGTAACTTGGAGACAATGCCAAGTGGAAGAATGATAATATTTATCTACTAGTTACTTTAGACATCTTGTGGAATTTAATACTGCAAGAACTGTAACTCCAACATCTGCAAATACTGCTTCCCACATAGTAGCTATTCCAAAAGCTCCTAAAATTAATACTAATACTTTTATTCCTAATGCAAATATTATATTTTGCCATAAGATTTTGTTAGTTTTTCTAGCAACTTTTATTGCTGAAACTAAGGCTTCTGGATTATCATTCATAAGAACTACATCTGCGGCTTCAATAGCTGCATCTGAACCTATGCCTCCCATAGCAACACCTATATCTGCTCTTGCTAATACTGGAGCATCATTTATTCCATCACCTACGAATATTACTTTTCCTTGAGACTTATTACCATTGATTATTTCTTCTACTTTTTCTACCTTATCACCAGGTAATAATTCTGCATACACTTTATCTACACCAACTATTTCTGATACCTTTTTAGCAACTGTTGCATTATCACCAGTTAACATTACAGTTTGTGAAACTCCTATTTCCTTCAATGCTTTTATTGCATCTTTAGAGCCTTCTTTAATTTCATCAGAAATAACTATATTACCTTTATATTCTTTGTTAATAGCTATATGAACTATAGTTCCAATTGTATCAACACTTTCATATTTAATATGGAACTTTTCCATTAGCTTATAGTTACCAATTAATATTTCTTTTCCTTCTAATAGAGTTTTTACTCCATGTCCAGAGATTTCTTCATAATTAACTAACTCATTTGAATTTACTTCTTTTCCATATTCTTTAATTATAGATTGTGCAATTGGATGGTTAGATAAACTTTCTGAAATTGCAGCTACTCTTATAAGCTCCTCTTTATCTATATTAACAGTATTTACTTCTGTTACTTTAAAAACACCCTTTGTTAAAGTTCCAGTTTTATCAAATACTATTGTATTAACATCCTTTAATGCTTCTAAATAGTTTCCACCTTTAACTAATATACCCTTTCTTGATGCTCCACCTATTCCTGCAAATAATCCAAGAGGAATAGATACTACTAAAGCACAAGGACAAGATACTACTAAGAAAATTAATGCTCTAGATAACCAGTCATTAAAACTTCCATTATTTAATACAAAAGGTGGTATTACTGCTAATGCTATAGCAGAGAAAACAACTACAGGAGTATAATATCTTGAGAATCTAGTTATAAACTTTTCTGTTGGTGCCTTTTTATTAGAAGCATTTTCAACTAATTCTAATATTCTTGATACTGTAGATTCTTTAAAACTCTTAGTTACTTTAATATTTAAAACACCATTGGTATTAATAAATCCTGCTAAAATGTCATCACCTTTAGATACTTCTCTTGGTACTGATTCCCCTGTAAGAGCTGATGTATCTACAAAACTGCTTCCATTTACAATTATCCCATCTAAAGGAACTCTTTCACCAGGCTTTACAAAAATTATTTCATCTATATTTACTGTTTCTGGATTTACCTTTTCTTCTTTTCCATTTCTTATAACATTGGCATAATCTGCTCTAATGTTCATAAGAGATGTTATTGATTTTCTTGATCTATTAACTGCATAAGATTGGAATAACTCTCCTATTTCATAAAATAACATAACTGCTACACCTTCTGGATATTCACCAATAAAGAATGCACCTAAGGTTGCAATAGTCATTAAGAAATTCTCATCAAAGACTTCCCCTCTTAATATATTTTTAACTGCTGTTAAAATTACATTTCCACCTATTAATAAATAACTTACTACAAATAGCCCTAATGTTATCATTGATTCTCTATCTAAAAGTACTGCTATTATAAAAATTACAGCTCCAATTATTAATCTTAAGTTTTCTTTTAAAGTTATAGGCTCACTATGTGAGTGGTCATGTGAATGTCCATGTGAGTGATCATGTGAATCTTCATGAGAATGCTCATGACTATGGGAATCTTCACCTCTGGAAGTATGTCCATGTTTTTCATGTGAACTATGATCTTCTACTGCACATGTTTTACTTGTACATTTATTTACATTTTCTATTACTTGATTTTCATTATCTTTATGGAGTACTTTAACTTCTGGCTCTAATTTTTTAATTATTTCTTTAGCCTTTACAACAATATCATTTAAATCTTCATTTCCATTACCTTCTATAATTAAAGTAGATGTTGTAAAATTTAAATTAGCTTCTTTAACTCCCTCTAAATTATTTACTCTAGTTTCTATTTTATTTGCACAATTGGCACAAGTTAATCCTGATAAAATTAATTTTGTTTCATTTTTACTCATAGTTATCACCACTTTCCTATTCTAAAATATGCTTAAACCCTTCATTAAAGATGTGTTTTATATGGTCATCCGCTAAGGAATAATATATAACTTTTCCATCTCTTCTAAACTTAACTAATCTATTACCTTTTAATACTCTAAGTTGATGAGAAATAGCTGATTGAGTCATATCTAATAAAGCTGCTAAATCACATACACACATTTCTTCTTTAAATAAAGCATGTAATATTTTTATTCTAGTTGAATCGCTAAAGGCTTTAAATAAGTCTGCTAAATCATATAGAGTTTCATCACTTGGCAAACTTTCTCTAACTCTTTCAACAATATCCTTATGAATTATATTGCAATTACAACTTTCAACTTTATTTTCTCCCATTATCTATTCCTCCATTCATAGAAACATATGAATAATTGTTCATATGTTTCTTTTAATATTATTATATGCTTATCTTAGTATTATAGTCAACAATTTCGGAAAATTTTTATAAATTTCTAGAAAATAAAAAAGGAGTTATATTATAACTCCTTAAAACTTACTATATTACTAGTGCAATATGTTCTTTAAGCTTTTGATTTACAACAACTTCATCTAAAATTAAATTAATTGTTGTGTTACAAATATGACTTGCATATTGTAAATCCTTCTCATAAGAAACTATTCCACTATACTCTTTTTGAAGATCATCTATATATCTTCTTATATCTTCTCCATTTAAAGAAGTATTTATGTCCTTCTTAAGATTATATGATTTATTATACTTATTTAGATCATTTTCATATAAAACATGATCCTTAACAGCACCAGGACTTTTAAATTCCCATCTTTGATAATGAGGTACACAAAAATAATCACATAAGAAATGGCATATAACACCTAGTTCTTGATTAAATTTGCCTACTGAATATCTTATAAATATATCATCTAATGTCATTGAAGATAGAAACAATATTTTGTTTACTATCATGTTGATACTTTCATCAAAATAATGCTTTTTAAACTTATATTTTGATACTGAATCTGGCTTTAGATTTCCCCATACAAAATGCTTATCATTAATTAAAAACTTTTTATCTAATTCAACATTCTTAATAAAAGAAACAGCTAAAGACTTGTGAGTATTCATCATCATAAATTCCTCACCTCATTTCTTTCATAATTAATAATATAATTTTTTTCTTTAAAAAACAAATTTATTTATTTCATCTTTTACCTTATTAAACAAATAGGGCTGGATAGTAGGATAAGTTAAATTACTTGGTATATCATCAAATTCTCTAATTTCTCCTATTTCAAAATCTGGTAGCTTACCTAAAGTATATATCTCTGCATAAAATAATGCTGCATAACTTTTTTCTTCTCCTAATGTTATTGAATAATCATTAACATATGTGATTTTAAAATCCTTTGCTCCTGTTTCTTCGTACAATTCTCTTTCTGCTGTATAATCTATATCCTCATTTGGTTCTCTATGCCCAGCTGGTATCTCCCATGTATCTCTTTCTTTATGCTTAACAAATATCCATTTGTCCTTATATTTAGATACAACTATAGCATACAGTAACTTTTCATTATTCACTTTATTTTTATCATAAAATTCTACTTCCAATTTTTATCTCCTGAGTTTCTTACTTTATTATTTTGATTTTTCCACTATCATTTAAGTTCTTCAATATTATAACTATTATTGGTAAAACAAATATTCCTATGAATCCAAAAAGTCTTGCTCCAATAAAGATACAAATCAACATAATTATTGGATGTAAGCCTACTTGCTTACCAACTATCTTAGGCTCAAGTATATTTCTAATAACTGTAATAACAATGTAAACTATAGATAATCCTATTGCAAATGGTATATTTCCCTTAAATATCTCTATAAGTATCCAAGGTATTACTATTCCTCCTGTACCAAGAACAGGTAATATATCCACACAGGCAATTAACAAGGCAATAGTTATTGAATTTTCTACCCGTAATATTGAAAGTCCAATGGCTAATTCTAAAAAGGTTATCCCCATAATAATAGAATATGCCTTTACAAACTTAAATAATGTGCCAACGATGTAATCTTTAACTTCAAAGAAAATACTTCTCATCTTAGGTGAGAATTGCTTTGTTATAAATCCTGTAACCTTCACATAATCCATTGCAAAGAAGAAGGATGATATAATTGTAAAGATTAGCATAATAAAAAAGCTTGGTACCATTGAAACTGCAGCAGATAAAAAAGTAACAACTCCTGCTGATATGCTAGATATAATTGTTCCTAAGGATTCTGCTATTGATGATATCATCTCCCTAATAGTTTGATATAATGAAGGATCTAATTTAATTATCCAAATATCAACGTTATTAGAAATATTAAATATAACTGGCTCAATGCTATTTCTATATACATTTGGAAGCTGTATAAATACTTCCTTTAGTGCAATAAATATCTTAACTATAATTAATGTAAATAGTGCCCCTACTGTTGCATAAAATATCAACACAGTAAGCCCTGCAACTAACTTCCTATTAATTTTCAACTTTTTAGTTACTACATTAATAAGAGGTTTTAACATAAAAGCTATACCAAAGCCTAATACAAATGGTAAGAACCAGCCAAGGGCATATTTAATAGTTATATAAATTATTGCTGCGATTATTAAAAAGTAAATTACATTTATTATAAACTCTCTCTTTTTCTCAACATTCATAGCCTTTTAAACTCCTACATTCTTTTCTTTGATTATACACTAAAAAACATTATATTAATATTTATAGGAAAAAATTTAATTTAATATTCAGAATTAATTAATTTTTATCAAAAAAAAACAAAGATATATAATAAATATCTTTGCTTTACATATATTTATTAAATTTTTAATCCCACTCTAAATCCATAAAACTATTAAATTTCTTATTATTGCAAATAGGACAGCTACTACTTTTCAACTCTTCTAAGGATATAGGCTCATATTTACCTTCACAAACATAGCATTTATTGTCTAATGTAAAAATTTTACCATTGTCATATTTAATTTTCACATAATTTATTGTAGATAAATCTCCGCACCTATTACATTTTCCATATGCATTATGATAAGTTGTTTCTTCTGTAGTACCTTTGTTTATTATATAATTTATAAATTCCTTATCCCTATCCTTAAAGGTCTTAATGAATTCTTCAAATTCTTTAGTTCTGCTACCTATTCCTTCAAAAATAGTAGCACTATATCCACACTTTTTACATTCAAGACTAATTCCCTTACCCAAAGGCACTTCCCTCCCCTTTTTACACCTTATGTAATATATATTAAGGAGCTGTCGAGACAGCCCCAGTTATGTTGGTTATGTTAATTATATTAATTATTTATATAGTTTTTAAATACATCCGTAAAATCTTTTCTAATATATGTTTCTCTAGTTAGCTTTGTCCAATTAAAAGCGTACTCATTTATATTTTTAAATATTTCTCCTATATTGCCTTCTACAACCTTACTTGATGCACATGCAGTAGCTGCTATCTTTAATGATTCTTCTGATTTATCAAGCATAATATTATTTTCATGCACTATATGAGATATTCTAATTAAAGACTTATATAGATCCTTTAATTGCTCTATTTGATTTCTATCTACATCTATAGAGAAAGCATTATCTCCAATTGTAAATTTAATTTCACAGTCTAAATCTATAGTTCCAGCTGTTTCTATAGCTACATTTCTAATTATATTCTTGTAATAATCGTATCTAGTTACAAGTCTCTTTTTACTTACAGCAGATGTTCCATCCACATGAATTAACGCTAAATTAGTAAAGCAGTATTCATCAGATCTTGATTTTATAAGGAAAAATATTTGTTCTCCATCTTCATGAAATATATAGTCGTCAGCTTCTACCTTATTAAAATCCTTTTTATCAATAATTTTCCCAATGTCGCTTAATCCTAACGCATCTGAAGCTATTTTTTTTAACATAAATACCCTCCTCAACATTATGTTTAATAATTTTTTATTAAACTATTTTTTATATATTAAATCAATATTTTTTTAGCTCTTACATCTATTTTATCATAAATTTAGCAAAATATGTTTACATTAAACTGAAATTCAAAGAGAAAAAGTGCTATTAGCACCTCTAATAACACACTTTATCTACATATAAACTTTAATAAAAACTTCAACTAGGGGTTCCAATATCTTGTGCTTATATATAAGTTCACATAAAAATAATTAATTATCAATTGAGTTTTATTGTATAAATTATAAACTTTTTTTATTATAATTATTTACAGTAATATAGGAGGCTTAACAAATGAAGATTTTAATAATTATTTTCAGTTTGATAGTGATAGGATTATTAGCAAATTATGCTGGTAAATTAGTTGAATTAATAAAACTCCCATCTCTTATAGGAATGATTCTATTGGGAATGTTTATAGGACCTGCTTTTCTTAACATTGTACCTTATGAAACATTAAATATTTCTACACATATTAAAGATATAGCATTAGTGACAGTTTTATTTATAGGTGGGCTTGGTATTAGTTTAAATCAAATGAAGGAAATAGGTAGGCCCGCATTTTTACTAAGTATTATTCCTGCAACCTTTGAAGGATTAGCCATTGCATTTTTATCTATGCTTTTCTTAAAATTCTCCTTTGTTCAAGGAGCTATATTAGGTTTTATAATAGCTGCTGTAAGTCCAGCTGTTTTAGTTCCTTCTATGGTAGATTTAATTAATAGAAAAATAGGTCAAGATAAATCAATTCCTCAAATGCTTTTAGTTGGAGCCTCTGCTGATGATACAGTAGCTATAACTTTATTTACAACCTTTTTAGGAGTATATTTATCAAGTATTAATGGTGAGTCCTTATCTATTTTATCAGAACTTATTTCCATACCAATAGCTATAATTATAAGTATAGTAGTTGGGTTTATATTAGCATACATAACTAAAGGGATATTATCGAAAATAAATAATAATATTCTTAGAGTTATTTTTTCCTTAAGTATTTGTATAGCAATTAGATATGTAGAAAACAGACTCCATTTATCAGCCTTTAATTCATTATTAACCATAATGATTTATGGTTTCTTTTTGAGAACATTTTTAAATGACTTGGCTAAAAAAATCCAAGATGGAATAAATATAGTTTGGAAATATGGCAAATTATATCTTTTCTCTTTTGTAGGAATGGCTATAGACCCTTCATTAGTTGGGGAATATTTATGGATAGGTATAGTAATGCTTATAATATCATTAACTATCCGTTCTATTGGTGTTTCAGTTTCTTTAATAGGTACAAATCTAACCTTAAAGGAAAGAATCTTTTGTATAATAGCTTATTTGCCTAAGGCTACTGTTCAGTCTGCAAAAGCTGGAATTCCTCTTCAAATGAGCGTAGCTGGAGGAGAAATAATGCAGGCAATAGCAATTTTAAGTGTATTGGTAACTGCACCAATTGGGGCAATTGGAATAAAGCTTACATCACCAAACTTATTAAATCAAGGCTACATAGAAAATGAACCATCTTAATTAAAATAGTAACTAAATTTTATTACTGGCAATGAATGGTATCCTGGTGCTTATACTTTAATAATAATATAAATTAAATAAAGGCTGTGATTTAAGTATTTTATTTAAATCACAGCCTTTAATTTCAAATATTATTAATTAGAATTACATAAATATTACTTATGCTCTTCTATAAATTTCTTATACCATTTATAACTATCCTTCTTATAACGTTTATATGTTCCATTACCTTCATTATCACCATCAACATAAACAACTCCATAACGTTTTTTCATTTCTACACTTCCTGCAGAAACAATATCAATAATTCCCCACATAAAATATGCTCTAACATCTACACCATCTTTTATGGCTTCTTCTATTTGAGTGAAATGTTCTTTTAGGTACTGAATTCTATAATCATCGTGGATAGTTAAGTCCTCATTTAATATGTCTTGAGTTCCTAATCCATTTTCTGAAATAATAACTGGCTTTTGATAACGATCATAAACCTTATTAAGAGTAGTTCTTAATCCTATAGGATCAATTTGCCAGCCCCATTCTGTTGCTTTTAAATAAGGATTTTTAACTGTTGCAACAAGATTTCCTGCTGTTTGTTCAGCATCTTCAATGGTAACAATACTAGATGAATAGTATGAGAATGAAACAAAGTCAGCAACATTATTTCTAAGAAGTTCATCATCCCCTTCTTCCATCTTCACTTCAATATTTCCTTCTTCAAAGAAACGATTCATATATGATGGATAATATCCTCTTGTTAATACATCTGAACAAAACCATTGATTTACATTTTCATCATGTACAAGTTTAAAATTATCTTCTGGTCTAGGTGTTAATGGATAATAACAGAAGCATGAAACCATACATCCAAACTTACCCTTGCAAATATCTTTTCCATACTCTATTGTTTTTGCACTTGCTATAAATTGATGATGTAATGATTGGAAAACAAGGGATTGATCATATTTTTCATTTTCTTCTTTAATAAGTCCAACCCCATTATAAGGAGAAAAATAACCTGCATTTATCTCATTGAAAGGAAGCCAAAAATCAACATCATCTTTCCAACGATTAATAACAACCTTGGCAAATTTAAAATAAAAATCAACCATTTTTCTATTACGCCATCCACCATATTTCTCTACAAGGTGTAGAGGAACTGCATAGTGATTCATTGTAATAAATATTTTAATATTTGCTTTTTTTAACTCTTGAATTATATGGTCATAAAATAATAAACCTTCTTCATTAGGAGTATCTTCATCACCTAAAGGGAAAATTCTTGCCCAGGATATAGAGAAACGATATACATCTAATCCAAGTCCCTTTATTAATTCTAAATCTTCATCAATATGTTTTATTCCCTCTACACCTCTACGAAAAGCATAGTTGCCTATGTCCTTACAGTTTTTAGCTTCTTCAACAGTATCAAAACTTAGTAATCTTGTTTTTGTAGTAGCTTGTGAAGTACGTGGTAAGTATGGACGACAATCTTGTGTATCTAATCCTTTACCACCTTCATTAAAACCACCCTCATATTGACTGGCTGCTGTTGCTCCACCCCATAACATTTTCTTCATACTCTTCTTTAGCATAATCTAATTAGAATTATTTAAATTAATACTTCTAATTTCTTTATACTTTCTCCTTTCTAAATTCTCATTATGTACTTTTCACTTTAATTATTGTTAATTTCTATTTCTAAATTAAGTAATTATCTTTCACAAAATTATAACCCAAATGAAATATTATTTCAATTAGGTTGTTAAACTATTTTCTATCTTAAAATATCTATAAATTAAATTAAGGCTATAACTTAAGTAACACTTAAATTACAGCCTTAATTTTTACAAACCATTATTTACTATAATGATTTTATTTACATGAATTCTCCATACCTTCGCTCATTACCTATATCATTTAATAGATGCTTTATTTCCTGCTCTTTATTTTTATCCATAATTAGAATAACGTCTCCTGCATCTACAACTATTAAATCCTTTAGTCCAAATCCAATAATTAGATTTTTCTCTCCAAAAACTGCGCAATTTTCACTATCTTGAAGGTATACATTATCGCTTACTTTATTATTTTTGTCTTCTTCTAAATATCTACTTAAAGCTGAAAAGCTTCCAATGTCATCCCATATAAAATCACTTTTAATAACATAAGCTTTTCTTGTTTTTTGCATAACACCAAAGTCTATAGATATACCATCTATTAAAGAGTATTGCTCTCTAATAACTTCATCTTCATTTTCTTCTCCTATATTCTTATATATTTCCATTAATGATTTATATAATTTAGGAAGGTATCTTTCTATTTCTCTTAGTATTACATCGGCTCTAAATATAAACATTCCGGAATTCCATAAATAGCTACCCTTTAGTAAGAAGTCCTTTGCCACTTCTAGATTAGGCTTTTCTGTAAATCTTTCTACTCTAAAGGTGGGTATTTCTGCTATAGTTCTTTGTCCCATTTCAATATACCCATAGCCTGTCTCTGCTCTTGAAGGGGTAATACCTAAGGTTACTATCCCTCTTTTCTTATTAGCCATTTCAACAGCTTGTGATAATGTCTCAATATACAATTTTTCGTTTTCTATATGGTGGTCCGAAGGTAAAACAACCATAATAGCATCATTGTCCTTTTTTAATAGCTTTACAGCTGATAAGCCTATACATGTTGCAGTTTCCTTGTTCATTGGTTCAGTGAAAATATTGTTTGAATTAATATTATCTAATTCTCCCTTTACCTTATCCTCATAATCCTTATTAGTAACAATATAAATATTTTCTTTGTTTATTAATGGTGATACCCTATCTACTGTATTTTGTAGAAAGCTTTTCTCATTAATAACCTTTAAAAATTGTTTAGGCCTTGCTGATCTTGATAAAGGATAAAGTCTTGTACCTTTTCCTCCTGCTAATATTAGCCCGTATATCAATAATTTTCAACTCCACGTAAATACTATGATATATATTATGCCTTATAGCACTTTTTGTGATTTTCACAACTCTAATTCCCCTTTATTTTTTAGTTACAGAATAATACCCCTATATATATCGTATTAAAATTAGTTAGTTATAGAATAATATTCCTATATATTTTGTATTGAAATTTATCTTTTAATTTCTTATAATATCATATGCTTATAAGAAATTAAAAAAGGAGAGATTTTATGAACAGAAAAAAATTATTAGCCCTAATTTTAACTTTTTCTTTAACTTCTACTATAAGTGTACATGCTGCCACATTTAATAATGTAGAATATTCTTCAGAGATTGGAGCATCTAAATTAGCTACTACAGATATTAGTGAAAATGAAGAAAAAGATAATTTTCCAACTGTAGAAGTTCAAACCTTATATTTTAATAAAGCTAATCCTAATAATTTAATTATAGAAAATATTAATTTTAATAACCATGATTTAAAAAAGTTTTCTATTAGTCAAAATAATATTACTAATAATATTATTTGTAATTCAAATTCTATAGAAATTCCTGCTGATATTATATTAGATTTAAATCTTTCTACTGGATATAATATTACTTCATTAGAATTTTCAGATGGATCATTATATGTTGGATTTGTTTATATTTATGTAACTGATAGTAATGATATAACACCTGATATCCCTGGAACCCCTGAAGAGTCTAACCCACAACCTGATGAACCTGAAAACTCTGAAGAGGTTAAGAATCCAACAATTGAAAATCAAGTTTTAGATTTTGATTTATCTAATCCTAAAGATTTAACTATAAAGAATGTAAACTTCGATGAAACAAATTTATCATTTATTACTATAAATAATAA
>NZ_JABUTB010000035.1:76513-98759 GCF_021443865.1 Clostridium sp. | reverse complement strand
AGTAACTGATAATACAATAACTATTCCAGCTGAAGCTTTATCTGGTTTAAATCTTGTTGTAGGAAATTATAATGTAAGTGCTAAATTTTCAAATGGAACTTCATCACTTACTAATGTTTACATAAAAGTAACTGATTCAAACCAAACTCCTAATACACCTGGAGATAGTGAAGACGCTGGAAATACTGAAGATTCTAGCAAACCAAATAACCCTGGAGATAGTGGAGACATTGGAGACGCTGGAAATACTGGAGACTCTAACAAACCAAATAATCCTGATAACAATGGTACTGTAAACCCTCCAGTTGATGATACTATAGATTTTGATATGAATAATTCTAAATTTATAGAAATACCTAATTTTATTCCAAATGGAACTAAAGTAAATTCTATTACTATTAATAACAAAGTTATGCAAGTAATTTATTCTGATGCACCAATAGCTAAGGCTAACCCACAAGAATCTGAACCTGTTGTATATGTAAGTGGTAATAGCATCATTATTCCAGCTGAAACTTTAAAATATATTAATGTAGATGAATCAAATTCTACTCTTAATATAGATGCTTCATTAGATAATGGTAAAACCGTTTCTGGATTAGTAAAATTAAATATTACTGCTTTTGATAACAATACCGATAATAATGACAATAACAACAATACTACTGATACTACTACTAACAATACTACAGATAACAACAATAATAACAACAATAGTGGTACTGTTCCTCCAACTAATACTTCAACAGGCTATGATTCTGAAATAACTAATGGAAATAATTCATATTCAACTTTACCTAATACAGGTGGAAGTTCAATAATGAGTACATTAGGATTATTAGCAACTGTTTCTGGTATTATATTATCAAGAAAAAGAAATAATAAATAATAAGAGGCTGTGATTACAGCCTCTTATTTTGTAAAAAATTATTATAGTAAAATTATATTATTTATATAGTTGTAAATTTATAAATTGTAGTATGGTTATACTCCTCATTTGCTTTTAATAATGAAGTTTCAAAATTCTCGTCATTTATAGCATTGGGAACAAATTGTGTCTCTAAGCATAAGCCACTTCTTCTTTCATAAGCTGTATTATCTTTACCTACTTCTAAGCCATCTAGGAAATTCCCTGTATATAATTGAACTCCTGCAGTTGTTGTATACATTTCCATTGCAATTCCAGAAGTTTCATCAACAACCTTAGCTGATAATACCGATAAATCTCCCTTAGCATTTAATAGCCAGTTATGATCATAACCTTGTCCAAATTCTATTTGCTCATATTTATCATTTATATTTTCTCCTATTGTTTTTAATTCCTTAAAGTTCATAGGAGTGTTTTCTACACTTCTTATTTCTCCTGTTGGAATTGAATATTTATCATTTACAGTAAAATTATCTGCATTAATAAATAACTTTTCATCTAAGATAAGTCCTGAAGAATGTCCTGAAAGATTGAAGTAAGAATGGTTAGTAAGATTTACTACTGTATCTTTATCACTAACAGCCTTATATTCTATCTTTAATTCATTATCATCTGTTAGATAATAGTATACATTTACATTAAGATTTCCAGGATAACCCTCTTCTCCATCTTTGCTTAGGTATGATAATTTTAATATATTATTTTCATTATCAATTATTTCAGAATCCCATATAACTTTATCAAAGCCTTTATTTCCTCCATGAAGATGATTAACTCCGTCATTGGATTCTAAAGTATACTCTTCACCATTAATGGTAAATTTACTATTTTCTATTCTATTTCCACAACGCCCAATTAAAGCACCATGAAACTTTTTGCCATTTTCATAGCCTTGAATATCATCATATCCTAAAACAACGTCTCTAAAATCTCCTTTATTATCTGGAACCTTAATTTCTGTAATAGCTCCGCCATAAGTTATGATTTTCACTTCCGTTTTGTTTTTATTAGTTAAGGTATAACTCTTCACTTCTAAGCCATTTTTTGTTTTTCCAAATAACTGTTCAACTATAGACATATTCTTCCCTCCACTTAATCTCTTTTTTCTTCATAGCATTCTTATACATCCACATATTATATAATAACACTTTAAGGATATTTAAGTAAATATTTACATAACCCTATATATTTTTATACTCCTAAATTTTTACTTCTTTATAAAATATCTTTAACTAAGTTTTTTTCACCTGAAAAAATTACATAAAAAAGGTTACCTAAGTAACCTCTTCTAAATTAATTCTACATTCTTAACTTTTAATTCTTCATTATATAGTGTGCGCTAGTACCCTATAGGTTTATTTCTTTTTCTAATGGTGTTAATCCAGTAAGTTCAACACTTCTTTCATCTGGTTGAGAAATTCCAACAAATAACTTAAACTTCTTACTGTCTAATATTCTTTCACCATTATCATTTACAACTTCAAATTCTCTTCTTCTTAATTCTAAGTTTACAGTTTTACTTTCACCTTTTCTTAAAGATACACGTTTAAATCCAACTAAGCTATGATGTAATACTGCATATTTAGATTCTAAATCTTTTAAGTAGCATTGAAGTACTTCATCAGTATCATATTCACCTACGTTTTTAATATCTATACTTACTCTTACAGTTTCAAAATCATTATTTACTTCTTCTACTTGTAAATTCTTTAATTCTACTTTTGAATAAGTTAAACCATATCCAAATGGATATAATACTTCTGATTCTACATATCTATAAGTTCTTCCCTTCATTGAATAATCAGTAAAGTCTGGAAGGTCCTCTGTATTCTTGTAGAATGTTAATGGTAATTTACCACTTGGTGAAGATTCTCCAAATAATAAATCTGCCACTGCAGTACCACCATGACTTCCTGGATACCAGGCTTGTAATATTGCAGCACATTTATCTTCTAATCCATTAAGTGTAAGGGCACTTCCTGCTCCTAAAACTACTATAACAGGCTTATTAGTATTTAATACACTTTTAAGTAAAATTTGTTGACTCTTTGGTAGATTAAGCCCTTCTTTATCCCCTGCTGCATCACTATTACCTGTATCCCCTTGTTCTCCTTCAATTGTAGAGTCTAAGCCTAAGCATAATACAACTACATCTGATCTTTCTGCTACTGAAATTGCTTCCGCTATTCTGTCATTAGGTTGTGCTAAATTTTCTACTCTGTCTTTATATAAATGACTACCTTCTGAATAGTATACTCTTGTTCCCTTATTAACAGACGCATGTACACCTTCAAGAATAGTTGTATACTTAGATGCAGTACCTGAGTAATTTCCCTTAAGCATAATTTGACTATCTGCATTTGGTCCTATTACAGCAATGGATTTTAATTGTGATTTATCTATTGGTAATATTCCATTATTCTTAAGTAAAACCATTGACTTTCTTGATGCTTCTAAGGAAAGTTCATTATATTCTTCACAATCATTTACTTCATAAGGTATATTATTAAATTCACACTCTTCATCAAACATTCCAAGTCTTATTCTTGTGGCCATTAATCTTTCTGTTGCTATTGTTATATCTTCCTCTGTAATTAGTCCTTCTTTATATGCTAATAATAATTGAAGATAGATATTACCACAGTTTAAATCACAACCATTTTTAAGAGCTAAGGCTGCTGATTCTGTAGCTGTACTTGTTACATTATGATATAAATGGAAATCTGCTATTGCCCAGCAATCTGAAACTACATGTCCTTTAAATTCCCACTTTCCCCTTAATATATCCTTTAATAAAGTCTTACTTCCACAGCAAGGTTCGCCATTTGTACGATTATACGCTCCCATTACAGATTCAACATCTGCTTCTCTTACTGCTGCTTCAAAAGCTGGTAAATAAGTTTCATATAAATCCTTTTGATTTACAACTGCATTAAATTCATGTCTTACTCCTTCTGGACCACTATGAACAGCAAAGTGCTTTGCACAAGCAGCTGTCCTTAAATACTTTCCATCTCCTTGAAGCCCATTAATAAATGCTACTCCAAGTTTAGAAGTTAGATATGGATCTTCTCCATAAGTTTCATGACCACGTCCCCATCTTGGATCTCTAAATATATTAATATTTGGTGACCATAATGTTATCCCTTTATAAATATCTCTATCATCTTTTTTTATATTTTCGTTATACTTTGCACGTGCTTCTGTAGATACTACATTTGCAACCTTTTGTAAAAGCTCTTCATCAAATATAGCCGCTAGTCCAATAGCTTGTGGAAAAATAGTTGCTGTACCAGCTCTAGCTACTCCGTGTAACCCCTCATTCCACCAGTTATATCTTGGAATGTTTAAATGATCTATTGGTGCTGCATTATATGTTAATTGTGAAGCCTTTTCTTGTAATGTCATTTTGGCTACTAATTCTTTTGCTTTTTCTAATGCTTCTTCATGAGTTATTCTTTTATCTCTATTCATAATACACCATCCTTCTAATTTATTTTCTATTAATTTCCTTATGATTTTATGATACCTATTACTATTACATACTAACAAGAAATTAATTATCTATTTATAGACAATATTTATCCTCTTTAATAATTATTCTTATAAAATGTAATTGTTTAACAATTTAATGATTTTAAAGGATGTATTTTTATTTTAATTAATAGCTTAATGCCATAATTGTCTATACTGTAAATCTCCCTTATATAGTAGTTATTTTATTTTAAAAAGTGTAAAATATATAATTGTAGACAAAATTTACTATTAGGAGGATTATTATGTTAACTTATGAATCTTATCATTTTGGCGAAATGAATACTTTTTCTCATTATCATAACTATAACTTTGATTTTCCTAAGCATTTACATAGAAGCTTTGAGCTTGTTTATGTAAAAAGTGGTTCTCTTCAAGTTAGCATTAATAATAGAATATTTGAAGTGAAAGAAGATGAGTGTATTATAATACTTCCCTATGAAATACATTCCTTCTTAACTAATGATTATTCAGATTCATATATTTGCGTATTTTCTCCTGAATATATTAAAACCTTTCATAGTATGGTATATGGAAAATATGTTGATAATCCAGTATTTGCTTTGAATTTTGATTTTAAATCTTCAATTATAGAAAATATATTTAAGAGTAAACCTAATTTAATAGAAATGAAGGCTTATCTATATCTTATTTGCTCTGAAGTATTAAAAAATTCTAACATAATAGAAAATGAAAAAAATGATTATGAATTATTACATAAAACCTTGAACTATATTCAAGACAATTTCAAAAAAGATATATCTTTACAGGATATTGCTAAAAGATTTGGGTATAGTTATACCTATTTATCTAAATACCTTAATAACACCTTAGGTATATCCTTTGTAGAATTTATTAATGAAAATAGAATAAATTATTCAATGTACTTATTGAAAAATACTGATGATACAATAACTGATATTGCTTATGCTTGTGGATATTCAAGTATTAGGTCCTTTAATAGAAATTTTTTAAAAATAACTAACATAACTCCTAAACTGTACAGAAAGAACTTAGATATATTAGAATAATTCCCCTATTTTCCCTTAAATTCTAATGTATAATCTACAATATTTACAAACTTCTTAAAATTTATTTATTGACAATCTTTTTAATTAGGAATAAAATCATATTATAAACTAAATATTCCATTAAGAGGGAGTAGTAAAAAATATAGCATCAACATTCGCGGTCTATAGGCCTGGTGTTATATACCAATTTGGTTACGAGACTTTTAATACAGTTTTTTTTTAATGAAAATTGTATTAAGAGTCTCTTTTTTATATAACTTTGGTATATGCCCAAATTAATCCATATAAAAGGGTTTTCTATAGATCAATAAATTTAATAAAAATTATTCTAATGTTTGGAGGAATTATTCATGAAAAAGTATTTTTCAATGCCCTATGAAGAGGTATTAAAAGAATTTAATGTGTCGAAAAGGGGCTTAGAGGACAAGCAAGTAAGTTCTAATACTGAAAAATTTGGACTTAATCAATTAACAGAAAAGAAAAGACAGACTGTATTACAAGTTTTTCTTAGCCAATTTAAGGATTTATTAGTATTAATATTAATAGCTGCTGCTATTATATCTGCAATGACAGGTAGTCTAGAAAGTACACTCGTTATTTTTGCAGTAATTATACTTAACTCAATTCTTGGAACAGTTCAACATTTTAAAGCAGAACAATCACTAGATAGCTTAAAGGCTTTATCATCTCCTTGTGCTAAGGTGTATAGAAATGGTAAAAAAGTAGAAATACCTTCTAAGGAAATAGTTCCTGGAGATATTTTAATCTTAGAAGCTGGAGATATGATTTCTGCCGATGGTAGAATAATTGAAAATTTCTCACTTCAAGTAAATGAAAGTTCTCTTACTGGAGAATCTGAAAGTGTAAATAAATTTGTTGATGTTATAAAGGAAGAAGATATTGCCCTTGGTGATCAAAAGAATATGGTATTCTCTGGTTCATTAGTTACTTATGGTAGAGCTTTAGTAGTAGTTACTGGTACTGGAATGAATACTGAGATAGGTAAAATTGCTAACTTAATGGAAGAAACTCAAGAAAAGGAAACTCCTCTTCAAGTTAGTTTAGATGATTTTAGTAAAAAACTTGCTATTGGTATATTTGTAGTTTGTATAATAGTATTTGCTCTTAGTCTTTATAGAGGAACTAACCTTTTAGATTCTCTTATGTTTGCTGTAGCTCTTGCTGTTGCTGCTATTCCAGAAGCTTTAAGTTCAATCGTAACAATTGTACTAGCTCTTGGAACACAAAAAATGGCTAAAGAAAATGCTATTGTTAAAAAGCTTAGAGCTGTTGAAGGTTTAGGTTCTGTATCCGTAATATGTTCTGATAAAACTGGAACTTTAACACAAAATAAAATGACAGTAAAGAAAGTATTTCTTGATAATAAATTAATTGATGGTGAAGAATTAGATACTAATGATGAATTAGCTAAGTACTTAATTAATAGTTCAATTTTATGTAATG
This sequence comes from Clostridium sp., assembly GCF_021443865.1. Classification (GTDB taxonomy): domain Bacteria; phylum Bacillota; class Clostridia; order Clostridiales; family Clostridiaceae; genus Clostridium. The sequence continues at coordinate 91,802 of NZ_JABUTB010000035.1, read as the reverse complement.
ACTCTACATCAAAAAATGGTGTTGAAATGGGTGATCCAACTGAAGTTGCACTTGTTAAATTAGGACATACATTATCTTTAGATGAATTAGAAATTAGACAAAGTTATGAAAGATTAGGTGAAATACCTTTTGATTCTGATAGAAAACTTATGAGTACTCTTCATAAATTTGATAATAAAGAATTAATGTTTACAAAGGGTGCCTTCGATGTATTGTTAGATAGAATAGTTAAAATTAAAACATCTTCTGGAGTAAGAGATATAACTTATGAAGATAAGCAAAATATAATAAATGCTAATAAGCAATTGTCACAAAGTGGTTTAAGAGTTTTAGCCTTTGCTTACAAAGAATTCGATGCCTCACAAAACTTATCCTTTGATGATGAAAATGATTATACATTTATAGGTCTTATTTCAATGATAGACCCACCAAGAGAAGAATCAGCTGCAGCAGTTAGAGATTGTATAACAGCTGGAATTAAACCTGTAATGATTACTGGAGACCATAAGATTACTGCATCAGCTATAGCAAAACAAATTGGTATCTTAAGAGATGGCGATAGAGCCATTGAAGGTGTAGAGCTTGATAAAATGTCTGATGAAGAATTAAAAGAAAATGTTGAGCATATTTCAGTTTATGCAAGAGTTTCTCCTGAACATAAAATTAGAATAGTTAGAGCCTTCCAAGACAAGAATGAAATTGTTGCTATGACTGGTGATGGCGTTAATGATGCTCCTGCTCTTAAACAAGCTGATATAGGTATTGCAATGGGAATCACAGGAACAGAAGTATCAAAGGATGCTGCATCCGTTATTTTAACAGATGATAACTTTGCTACTATAGTTAAATCAGTAGCTAATGGAAGAAATATTTATAAGAATATTAGAAACTCTATTAAGTTCTTATTATCTGGTAATACTTCTGGTATATTATCAGTACTATATGCATCAATAATGGCTTTACCAATGCCATTCCATGCAGTACATTTATTATTTATTAACTTATTAACAGATAGTTTACCTGCCATAGCAATTGGTATGGAACAATCTAAAAATGACTTATTAAAGGATAAACCAAGAGCTAGAAATGCTTCAATTTTATCTAAAGATTTTATAACTGAGATATTACTTGAAGGTATAGTTATTACTATATTTACTTTACTAGCCTTCTATATGGGATTAAAGACAGATAGTAATGTTGCTTCTACTATGGCTTTTGCAACACTTTGTTTAGCAAGATTATTCCATGGATTTAACTGTAGAGATGATAAATCTATATTCTCTATAGGATTATTTACTAATGTAGCGAGTTGGTTGGCATTTGGCGCAGGTTTAGTATTATTAAACTTAGTTTTATTTGTTCCAGTTCTAAGAAGATTATTTGAAGTAGCTACATTAACTGGTTCACAAGTAGGATATATTTACTTATTTGCATTTATTCCTACTGTAATAGTTCAAATTGTTAAGGTAATAAGAGATGCTATTAATAATAAGAAGTCTTCTAGCATTGATGTTAATGAAGAAGATACTGATATTAGCAATGTTGCTTAAATAAAATTCATTGCATTTTATTAATGAAAAAATTAAAGAATGAAAGAATGTTGAATAAAAATCCTTTCAGATCTTTTATAAGATATTCTATATAATGAATAGGTTTTGCTGTGCAAAACCTCTTCATTTCTTCATTTCTATTTGGAATTCTGGCATTCCTGTAACGTATGGAGCTATTTCATAGTATGGAAAATGTATTATTATCTTATTATCTATAATATAAAAGCTTTGATTTTCTTTAATTCCGTTAAAGCCTTCTTTACCTGTAAAATAATATTCTGGGTGTTTATTTATTTCTTTTGTTATTTCATTGTTAATATAAGTCTCATAATCATATCCTTCTGTGAATAAGTCCTTTAGCATTAGTTGATTTCCTGTATTAGTATCAATGTTATAGGTATTTCTAGTGGTTATTCCATGAGCTCCACCGCTGAATTGATAATAATCTATATAGAAGCTTAATATCTCTGCATTATTAGTTACTGTATATCTACCCATTAACTCATAAGGTATTGTTGGCTTAAAGCTTTCACTGGTATCCTTTGTTTCTTTTATCCAGCTGTTAGTCCAATCTAGGATTTCATTATTAATGTGTTTTTCTTTATTTTCATTACTTAATCCAACTATTTGAGGTATTTCTACATCAATATTTATAAAGTCAGTTTTTTCCTTTATTAATTTATCCACAATATCTGTTTTTTTTACATAATTATCCTCAGCATTTATTAACATAGATTGTGGATAAACACACCAATTATTTATTAATAATACCGTAATTATTAATGCTATATATATTATTTTCATAACTAATTCTCCTAATTATATGCAATTATTTTGAATATTAACAAAAGTCAAATTTATCTCTTCATTATATTATCTACAATGTTGTTAATAATTATTAGGTAGATTTCAACATATTTTTCACAACTTATCCACAAGCAATTGTGGATAGTGTGTGTAACATACATTATTTAACTCTAATTCTTTATAAAACCACTCTTTATTTGTACCTTAATTGTAAATTCCTAAAAATTGTGGATAACTTCAAAGTTTTTGTTTAAACAAACAAAAAATCATAGTGTATTTTGTCACACTATGATTCTAGATTATTTATCTTATATAATTTTATTTATCAGCTTCTTTAGTTTTTACAGAAGTACTTATTAATGAGTTTAATTTTCTAAGCTCTTCTGAAGATAGATTTCTCCAACTACCTATCTTTAAATCCCCTAATTTTATATTCATTATTCTTATTCTATTTAATTTAGTTACAGTGTAACCTAATGCTTCACACATTCTTCTTATTTGTCTATTCATTCCTTGAGTTAGTATAATTCTAAAGGTTCTTTCATTTATTTTATTAACAACACATTTCTTTGTTATAGTACCTAATATTCTAACCCCGCTAGACATAGACTCTATAAATTTATTATCTATAGGTTTATCCACAGTTACTATATATTCTTTTTCATGATTATTCCCAGCTCTTAATATTTTGTTTACTATATCCCCATCATTAGTTAATAAAATTAATCCCTGTGAATCTTTATCTAATCTACCTATAGGGAAAATTCTTTTTTCATGATTTACAAAATCAACTATATTACCTTTTACCTTTTTCTCTGTAGTACAAGTTATCCCAACTGGTTTATTTAAAGCTATATAAACTAATTTTTCTTCTTTTTTTAGAGGCTTTCCATCCACTTTTACATTAGCATCTAAATTTACCTTCATGCCCATTACAGCCTTTATGCCATCAATAGTCACTCTTCCATCTTCTATAAGCTTATCAGCTTCTCTTCTTGAACAATATCCAGTTTCACTTATAAATTTATTAAGCCTAACCTGTGATCCTCTTTCTTTATGTACAATTTTGTATTCATTATTCTTTTGATTCATATTATCACCTTTATGGACTTACCTTATGCTCATCTCCTGAATTATTCAGTTTAACTTGGAGTCCTTTTTCTTCAATAAATTTTTCTGTTTTTTCTAAGGCATTATATTTAAGAGCCTTACCAGTTATAGTAATTACTATTCCTGTATTAGGAACCATTTCATTATTATCAGCATATCTTAATATTTCTCTTATAGAATTATCAATATCAGTGTTAGTTAAATTTAGCTTACCTAGCATATAATTACCTCTTTCAGTTTTAGAATATGCCTGGATAATCTTATCAAACTTATTAACTTCTAAAGTAATTAATGATGTAGTTTCTATTGCAATAGTTTTATCTATTGCTCTGTACTGAAATATACCTATAACAGAAATAATTACAATTATACTAGCAATTATAGAAATTTGAAGCTTATATTTTCTAAAAGTAAAACTTTCGCTACTAATAACGTCTTCTCCTACCCTATTTTCCTTTTTAGATTTAACTTTAATAAACTCACCTTTTGAAGTTAAAATAATAGAATTAGATAATCCCTTAGAAAGTATAATGCCTCTATGCTCTTCTTCCTTATTAATTTGTATAATTTCTTCTGAACTAGGAACTTCAACAGCTTCTTCAATCTGTAAATATTCCTGTAAATACTTATAATTAGGATTTGATAATATAACAACAAAGGTTACTATATATGCTTTCCAAGTTTCATAAAATTCTTTAACAATAGGTGTTCTTTTTAAAAGTCTATTTATAGGAAACTTTTTAGTAGTACTTAAATAATCAAAAAGTTCAACATCTTCTATTATAAAATAAGCAACATTCAATATTTTATTTCTAATTATATAGGATGGCTCATCATGAATTAAATCCTTAATTAATATCTTATAGACTAAAAGTTCTTCTTTTAGTCTATAAATCTCTTCCTCACGTTTTTCAACTACATCATCTAAGGCTAAGCTTGCTAGAGCCTTAGTTGAAAATTTATATTTATCGTATTCAAAGATACCCATTGTCAATACTATCCCCTGCCTTACATGTCTTTACTTTCTACCAAGTTTCCTTTTACTATAACTCTTTCTTTTGCTCCTACTGTGCAAGTAACTAAAGTTATGGTTGCTTCATCAGTATTATCTAAAACATCTACCCTATCAGGTGATACTATAAAGCTCTCAGTTACTTCATACACATATTCCTTTTTATTAGCCTTAACTAATATTTTATCTCCAATTTCTATCTTATATAAATTAACAAATGCCTCTGAATAGTCTGAAACTCTATGACCTGCAACAGAAAAGTTTCCTTTTTCCCCTGGTTTTACTGAACCTTCAAAATGACCTAAATAGTATTGAAGTATATCATCAGCAATACCTTCAACTATTCCTTGAGATAAACCTATACTTGGAATTTCCATTAAAGCAATAGGCTTATATCCATTTATTAAATTTTCTTCTTCTTCCTTTGATAATTCCCTAGGTTCTTCATTTATAACTTGTTCTAATATATTTTGAAGTTCCTTTTGTTTTTTTGATGTATCTATTTTTTTATAAACTATGGACCCAATAATAGATAAACCAACAATGATTAAAATTAATCCTATAACTCGTCTAATCTTTTCTCTCAAATAACACAACTCCTAATAAACTTTTATATTCATTTATCATATATTATATCATAAAGATCTTTAATCATTAATCTTTTAGGAGTAACTTATGAATAGAAAAATTATTTATGTTGACTTTATTTTTAAACGAAAGAAAATCTCTTCTAAGCCTTTGCTATTAATTTATAAACTTAAGATAAATGTTAAGAGACTTTTTAATAACTTATTTAGAATTTATAGTGCTAAAAATACAAATACTGAAAATAATATTAAGCATTATCCCTTTAAAAAAGTACTATAAGCCTTATTAACTTTATAACTTTTATATAAATCCTTGATATTATAATTTCCTATAGAGTAAAATGGTCTTAAATAATAATCTTGGAGGTATAAATATGAGAATAGGATTAGGATATGATGTACACCGACTTGTTGAAGAAAGGGACTTAATAATTGGTGGAGTTAATATTCCCTTTGAAAAAGGATTACTTGGACATTCAGATGCTGATGTATTACTTCATGCAATTATAGATTCCTTACTTGGAGCATCTGCCCTTGGTGACATTGGAACTCTTTTCCCAGACACTGATATAAGGTATAAAGGTATATCTAGTATAAGTCTTCTTAAAGAAGTAGGTAATCTATTAAGTGAAAATGGTTATATAATTAATAATATAGATTCTACTATAATTGCTCAAAGACCTAAAATGGCTCCTTATATAAAGGAAATGCGTGATAACATAGCAAAAGCTTTAAATATTGATATAATGAAGATTAATGTAAAAGCAACTACAGAAGAAGGACTAGGATTTACAGGAACTGGCGAAGGAATTTCTTCACAAAGCATATGCCTGATTACAATGGATAATGCATAATGCGTAATGCACAGTTATTGTGTAAATTCTTCCTTCGTCAGAATTTAGAATAATTAAGGTAAAAGTCCAGTGATTTAAAATCACTGGACTTTTATTTATAACTTTTAATATTCTTAATTAACATTATGAAACTTAAAATAAGAAATGTAACATCTTATTTAAAGCTAATGCAAATTATTAGACTTATAAAGTATTATTTCCTGAAAATATATTTGCTTTACTATTAGAATTATGGAAATAACTCTTAATTATATACTTATTTAAGAAATTAACTTTTAAAGCATCATTCTCATTATCTAAAACTACTTTAGATCCGTTTGTCATACTATTACTTGAATTATCTTTTTTAGTTGATTTTACTTCTAAAAGTTGATAATCCTTTGATATTATCTCTGTTACAGTATATTCTCCTAATGGAACTTCTAATGTTACTGACTCTCCATTTTTAACTTGAAGGTATGTTTCAAACTCTTCGCCTTTTATATGAACAGTAAACTTGTCTTCGTTTTGTATACCTTGAACTTTTTTTTCTATTGTAAGTTCACCAATTTTTTTCTCAGGAACTTTTGCACTTTCACTATCGCTTGTTATTAACTTTCCACTATTAGCTGTTGCTACATTATAGTATTCACTATTTTGTTTTGCATTTTTTGGAACTGCAATTTTATAGCTGTATGTGGCACTTCCATTAGCATTTAAAGTATTTATATGTCCTAGACTCTTATATATCATACCATCTTTAATACTTGCTAGATCTAAATCTTGATGTATTGATGCTTCTAATAGATATATATATGCAGCTTTTATTTCTTCCTCTGTATAATCTTGTGAGTCTAAAACTTTTTTAGTATTATTTAGTGCTCCTTTGAATAATATTCTATGATAGCTATCTTTAAATTCAATAATATCTACAGAACTCACATTGTCATATAAAGCTTGTAAATTATTTTTACTATAATCTACAGCCATCATATCTACTACATCTACATTCATTAGAGGCAATAATCCTGTATTTTTTACTGTTATTGTATATTCTAATTCTGTTCCATATTCTGCTATGTTTGTATTTACTGTTTTTTCAACTTCTAAAGTACTTCCTGTTCCATATAATATTACTTTCTTACATATATTATCACTGTCACCACCAGTAGTTGAAACCCCTATTGCTTCTCTTGCTGCTTCTTTTGATATAAAGTAACCGAAGTATTGATATGGATAATTTTTATTTATATTAATTAATTCTTCTTCAATATCGTTACCTTGTTCTAATACTCTCCAGTCATTAACATATCCAGATATATTATTAGGTGACATATTAAATGGGGATCTTACATATTTCCAAGTATCTATCTGATTCCATAAATCATGTGTTATAGTATTGCTTGAAACATCTCCTTTTCCTAGTAAAGAAAACTCATCTGGTGTCGCTAATTCTACAGCTTGAACACTATTTGCTGATGCTTTTCTAATAATAGGATTTTCATGGGTTGCAAAATATTCTAACTGTGGATAATATCCATCCATAGTTGTCCACGCTTCGCTACCACCAGGGTTCCAATTATTATAAATCATATCCTTTGTTAATAACCCTTCTAATCTACCTACTTGTCCAAAAAAGCTATCATCTGTTCCTAACAATAATTGTAAACCATTTTGCCCAATTACTTCTAGATAATTTGTCCCACCAGTTCCCATTTGGATATCTTGATATAAATTATGCATCTCCTTTGGAACAGAATGTCCTATTGCTGCTACGTGTCTATACATTCCATATCCATCTAGTTGAACTGATGAGTATATATTATAAAATTGGCTACTACCTTCACCTCTACCAGCTATTCCTCCAACATCATGGAATCCACATAAATATCCTGTTGCATAACTACTTATTATATCTCCACCTCTGGCATATCCAACAATTCCACCTAAAAACTCTCCAAATATAATATTTACATTTGCTACTGAACTTATAACTTTAGCTTTACCATTATCCGGAATATATCCAACAATTCCTCCTATAAATTGTCCACCGACATTGTCAGTCTTATTTCCATTTAAATCTAATTCATCTAATTTAACCTCACCTTTTTGATATGAATAAATACCACGATTTTCACCACAGGACTGCATAGAAACTAGAGCCTTTGAAATTGTACCATAATTCTGTCCTGCTATTCCGCCCATATAACTATCTCCAACCATATATAGTCCTATAACTGTAACTTCACTTATAGTTCCATAATTATATGCTGAAACAACCCCCAAATCACTCCCACTTTTAGTAATTTTACCATTACTAACTTCTGTTGAATCTATTACTACATTCTCAAAAATTACATTTTCAACTGTTCCATATAATTTGTATATAAAACCTAAATTACTATGTGTTACGTTTCTTCCATCATTTTTTTCATTTATTGTCATATTTGAAATAGTATGTCCATTACCATTAAATACGCCACTAAAAGTTTCAATAGGATTCCACTTTGAAGTTAATTTTATATCATTTGCTAATTCATAATTCCCTGTTGATTTAATTGCTCTTAACTCTTCTTCTGTAGATATCCTTACTATATCTTCAGCAACTGGTTTTATATCATATATTTCTTCTTGCTTATTATCCTCTTTATTCTCTTCTTTTTCCACAATCTCATTGTTACTATTTTTATTATTATCTACTTCTTTTTCTTCTACATCTTCACTATTGTTAGAAGTATTATTAGCATCATCATCACTAACGCTTGTATCATCATTAAGATTTTCAGTCTTATCTGTTTTATTATTCTCTATTTCACTATTATCTGTTTTATTATTCTCTATTTCACTATTGTCTATTTCACTATTGTCTATTTCACTATTATTTATTTCATTATTTTCTATTTCTTCTTTATCTTCATTTACTTCATCAATTAAATCAATACTTACTACATTATTACTAGTAAGAGCTAGAACATTACTATCTTTCGTAAATACTTTCACAGAAAAAATATAGGTAATAAGTATAATTATAGTTAAAATATTTCTTAGCTTTTTATTCATATAATCACCTTTTAAAATTTAATTCTAAATATAGATATTAATTTCCCCTTTATATTTTTCATATTAATAGCTCCAAAATGACGACTATCTACTGAATCTACATTATTATCTCCAATAACAAAAAATTGATCTTTTTCTAGCTTAATTGGAAATATATCTTTATCTAATGTATCTTCATTATTTAAATCAGCTACTTCTTCTCCATTTACTGTTATTTTAGAATCTACTATATTAATCTCATCACCTTCAATAGCTATAGCTCTTTTTAGTAATAATGTTTTATCCTTAAGTGAAAATACTACAATATCATCTCTTTCAATATTTTTATTAAGTCTATTAAAAAAAATAATATCTTTTGTAGATATTACTGGATACATAGAATTTCCTTCTACTATAGATACGCCAAATATAAGATTAAAGCAGATTAAAATAATTATAATTATAAAAAAGAACTTCTTTAGTATAGTTTTTATACTTTTCCTTACAAGAATTTTAGTATATTCCTTTTCTATCTCTTCTAGTAGTTCTGTTTTATTATTTTTATAATCCTNAAATTATTTTTACACTCTTTCATTATTTATACTTATATTCCCTGAAGTACTTTCTTCAATTATGTTGATAACTTTATCTATATAATTTTTCTTTTCTACTAAATCACTTTTTAGCTGATTGAAAACTGTCATTCTATATTCATTAATTTCCTTTTCCAGAGCATCTTTCTCATTTTTTAATATTGCTATTTCTCTATTAATATTTTCAATTATCTCTTTTCCTTGCTGCTTTGCTGAATTTATTTCATCTTCCTTAGTTCTCTTTATTTCTATCAATAAATCAGTTAATTCATTTTTTTTGCTTCGGTACGCATTTTCAAATTCTTTAATTTTTTCATATTTTAAAGAAATCTCTTTTTTCTCAGCTTCTAAATTTTCAACTTGTTTCTTTAAATAGTTTATATTTTCTTTGTACGCCTTCTCCGACTCTGAATTTTTTCTAATTAAATCCTTTAAAACACTTAATACTGTTTCTTTTTTATAGCCAAAGAAAGATGTTTTAAATTTTATATTTTCCATTATTCACCTACATTATTCTTTAGTTTAATTAACTGTATGTTATAAACTGCTTTTCATTTAATTATTTTTAATTCTTCTTTTACCTAAATAAATATATATACCTATTAATAGTAGTCCTACTCCAACAAAAATACGTATATAGAAACCTTCATCTCCAGTATTAGGTAAATTAATGTCCTGAACATCTTTAACATCTTCAATTATACTTGTTGCAGTAAATACCCACTTTGATGCATCATACTTATTTTTATATTCATTTCCTGTAGTTTTTCCATCTAATTCTACACTTGCTGAAAGAATCTTCTCTTCCCCTGGATATATTATTCCTAAACTTATTTCTTCTGCTAACTTTTTATCTTCACATGCTGAACCTTCATATATAATGTTATCTTCATAGTTGATTCTAAGTTGTAGTTTGCTTAATAGATCATATTCTGAATCTGAATCTATATATGTTCTTTCTGACTTCAGCATAATTTTATAAGGTACATTATAATTATTCTTTAAAATTATTTTTCCATCTACAAAATCTCCAGGCACCATATTTGATGCAGATAAAAAGCTATCATCTGGAATAGTTACTAATCCATTAGCTGCTCCAATTAATTCAACTGTCTTTGTATTATTGTCAAGCCCATAACTTTTTATAGTAAAACTATTTAGAAAAACTATGATTATTATAATATTAAATAGTAATTTTTTCATAATTTTCACCTTATATACATTATAATATATTATAAAAGAGACTATTTATAAGTCTCTTTTATATTAATCTTCATGGTTCTTTTATTTATATAAATCTTTATGGTTTTTTTACATAAACCATTATATTTAATTAATTATCAGCTTCTAAATCTTGATATGTTGATTTTAATGCCTCTGGTGACCAATCCTTATATGCCCCATTTGATGCTTGGATAGATTCTGCTAAAACATCTACATCAAATGCTATGTTCTTAAATTCGTTTGTTGCTGTTCCTAAAAGCTTAACAGATTTTAATAATTCCTTTGTAGATTCATCTGCTGCTAACTTATCTAAGTAGTAATAATATCCTGTTGCTTCATCTAATTTCCACTTCTCTGTTGCAAATTCTGTAGTTCCATTAATATTTTCAGTAAAATAGTTTAATTGTAAATTTGCCTTTAAGCTAGCTATTTTAGTTGAATTTGTAATTTCAGTTTTTTCTCCATCTTCATCAACATCATAGAAAGTTATATCAACCTTAGCTCTGATAAATTGATCATAGCTTGCTGTATTATTTACTTTTACTTCCTTAGTAACTTCTGTTCCTGGCGTAATATTTTTAGCATCATCTTCATCGAATTCTTCTTCTACTTCAATTCCACTGTCTGTATTTGTTGGATCATCAGTTGTTCCTGTTGAAAATTCATTTGTTACTGAATGCTGTGATGTAAACCATGCTAAAGATCCACCTATTGCTCCTATAGCTAATGTTGCTGCTACTAATAATGCTCCAATTTTTTTCTTGTTCATAAATTTTCCTCCTAAAATACCCTTTTATTTATTTATTTTTATTAAAAATATAAATTGGCTAATTAATTATAGTGTTTTATTTATTATCTAATTTTTTATTTTTCTATAATTAGATAAGTCTAAAATAATCATTATGACTATTAAAATTAAAACAATTTTTCATTAATAAAATTTACTATTTTCCCCACTTTTGGGATTGTAAGTGACAATTTTCCAATTAATGTATCTGATGTAATTCTTGTTCTATCTTCTACATTGTTAGCATCACCTTTAGTTATCAACTTCAAACTTTCATCATTTACTACATCTGTAACTCTATGAGTAACTACATTATCACTATTTTCTACTCTAAAGCTTATGATATCTCCAGTTTGTATCTTATCTATTGTGTCTTCCTTTACAATTATGATATCTCCTGGATTTATGGTAGGAACCATACTTCCTGTTAATACTGTAAAGGCTCTATATCCTAATATACTTATTTGTTTATTATTTTTTTTTGCATATATAATAAATATAGAAAATATTATCAATACACCAACTATTAAATAAAATATTGAATCTTTTATTATACTTCCTATACTATTGGTTGATTGTCCATTCAACTTGTCCATCTCCTAAATAATTACTTTCTACGCCAAATACTTCTTTAGTAGCTTCTGTATCTGCATTTACACATTCCATATTGAAAGTTAAATTATAGTCGGCATCCTTATACTCTTCTTTAAATTTTTCTTTAAATTCTACTGCTTCTAAAACTTTTTTTGTACTTTCCTCAGGCTTTAAAATGTAATTGTAATAATACCATCCATCATTTCCTTTGGTCCATTCTGTACTCCACTCTGCTGTCCATATTTTATTAGTAACTTCTTCACCATCTATGATATTGCTTAAATATTTTTCTTCTTCATCATATTGCTTCCAATTTTCTAAGAAGTTAACTCTAATCACTGCATCTGTAGTTCCAGTATTTTTAAATTTAACTTCTTTAATTACTGGATCCTCCCAATCTTTTTCATTCTCTGGGAAATTCTCTACTACTTCACCTGTTACATCAGCAGTGGTGAATTTATTAACTATACTATCTTTACTTGTAAATATAGAAAATGTCTTTCCTACCACATATATGGATGCAAATATAATAGATACAATGGCCATAGTCTTAAATAGGTTTTTCTTACACATTCCCTCACCTCAACCATTTTTTTATTTTATTAACATAAATTACTATTACATATTATAACAATTTTGTTTTTTTTTAATAAAAACATCATAAATTGTCCTTTTTCGTACTTTAATTAACTTTTTGTTTATTATTAGTTTAATTTTTGTATATTTTAAAATTGAATTATGATTTCTAATAAAGTAAAATTAGTTATAAACAAGTATTTATATAGTAAAAATTAAATCTACTATCTCGTAACTATGAAAAAGAGAATAGATTTCTAAAAATTTTTTTAAATGACTTTATTTACTTTAAAGAAGTTAATTATTTTTAATAAAAGGGGCAGGGGTATTTCTTATGTTTAAAATAGCACTAGTAGAAAACGAAAAAATCCATATGAAAGTTAACAGATGTCATGTAGAAATGTGGAGCAAAGAAAATAATATTCCAATTAGTATTAAAGAATTTAATACACCAGAAGAATTCATATTTAAATCTTTTGGAAAAGAAACCTTTGATTTAATATTATTAGATATTAAATTCAAAGGATTATCAGGAATCGAACTAGCTAAATTAATCAGAGAAAATGATACTGAAGTAGGTATTATTTTTGTTACTAGTTCTTTAGAGTATTCTTTGGAAGGTTATCAGGTAAATGCTACAAACTATTTAATAAAACCTATTAATAAGGAAAATTTATATACAAGTCTTAATACTGCCTTTAATAATTTTAAAATGTATAAAAAGATTGCTAATAGTATTTTAATTAAAGAGTCAGAAAATATAGTTAGACTTAACTTAAATGATATAATTTATTGTGAATCCTCAGAACATTATGTATATATGCATACTAAAAAGAAATTTTATAAGATAAAAAAGAAAATCTCAGATTTAGAAAAGGAAATTAAAAAATCTTACTTTGTACGTTGTCATAGATCTTTTATTGTTAATATAAATTTTATAAAATCAATATGTAATCAAAATGTTATATTAACTAACGATACTATTATTCCAATAAGTAAAAGTAAAAGAACCTGTTTTAAAAAATTATACTTCAAGTGTTTCTAAAATATATAATTAAAAAGGTGCTATGAAAGCAAATCTAAATTAAAAATGTAGAATTTTAATTCTTCACTTTTTAATTTTTCATTGCTCCATAGCACCTTTAGGTTATATTTTAATTTTACAATAGCCTTATTTATTTCTCCAATGAATGTATATAGATATTATAGCACAAATTCCCATAAGGTAGGGATAAAATAAAAATTTCATTATGGCAATTGGTGAAATCATAGCTAGAGCTGCTGCTGAAATTAGTTGTGCTCCATAAGGGATAATGCCTTGGAATACACAAGAAAACATATCAAGAATTCCTGCAACTCTCTTTGGTTCTAAATCATATTTATTGGAGATATCTTTAGCAATAGGTCCAACAGTAACTATTGCAACTGTGTTATTAGCTGTACAAATATCAACTAAGCTTACTAAAGTTGCAATTCCGTATTCTGCTCCTCTTTTGCTTTTAAAGTTTTTAAGTCCTTTATTTAATATGAAGTCTATTCCTCCATTATGCTTAATTATCTCTATAGTTCCTGCTATAAGTAATGATATTATTATAAGCTCACTCATACTGCTTATCCCTGTTGAGATAGAGTTGAAAAATCCTAAAATATCAAAGCTTCCATAGATAAATCCTATTATCCCCGAAGATAATATACCAAGTAATAGAACTAATATAACATCTACTCCTAAAAGAGCTGTTATTATTACCATTATGTAAGGAACTATTTTTATTAAGCTATAACTTAGAGCTTCCATTGTAATGGTATTTGAATCTCTTGTTAAAATCATAAATATTAATGCAGTAAGTATTGCTGCTGGCAAAACTATTATAAAGTTCATCCTAAACTTATCTTTCATTTCACAGCCTTGTGTTCTAGTTGCAGCTATTGTAGTATCTGATATTATTGAAAGATTATCTCCAAACATAGCTCCACTTACAATTGCTCCTACTGCTAAAGCACTTTCTATTCCTGTCTTTGAAGCAATTCCAACTGCTATTGGAACTAAAGCTACTATTGTTCCCATTGAAGTTCCTATAGATACTGCTATGAAACAGCTTATAATAAACATCCCTGGTATTAATAGGCTGCTAGGAAGTAAAGAAAGTCCTAAATTTACTGTTGAGTCTACAGCTCCCATATCTTTAGCTACTTGTGCAAAGGCTCCTGCTAATATAAATATAATTACCATTAAAATAATATTAGAATTTCCTGCTCCCTTACAAAAAACCTCTACTTTATTTTGGAACTTTTCTTTTCTGTTCATTAGTAGAGTTGTTAATGCTGCTGCTAAAAATGGTACTACTGTTGAAACTGCATAAAAATCCCTTGCTAATATGGAACTTCCTAAATAAACTACTAAAAATACTGCTAAGGGAATTAAAGCTAAACCATTACCCTTGTTATTCAATATTTCTTCCTCCTTTGTTTATATTTAAACAAAAAAAATAAAAGGGATTAATAAATTAATCCCTCTTTGTTGGTGCGTTATCAGGGGATCGAACCCGGGACACCCTGATTAAGAGTCAGGTGCTCTAC
>NZ_JABUTB010000035.1:53845-76354 GCF_021443865.1 Clostridium sp. | reverse complement strand
GAACTCACGTAACTTGCTTGGAAGGCAAGGGCTCTACCATTGAGCTACACCCGCATATCTTATTGACAATAACAATTATATATTCCAATAATATTACTGTCAATAAAAAATTTATACCATTAAATAATTTCAGTTAGAGATTTTAGTAAAATATCTCTGAATTTCTCGCCATTTCTCTTATTTACATTTGCACTTTCGCAAATCTTTTTCCACTCTACCAAATTTAATCCTGTTCTATCTATAAAGTCTTCTTCAGTAGTAGTTATATAACTTGAGTTAACAACGAATTCTCCTAATTCTTCTGGCTTATCAAATATCTTTAAGTATAAAAATTCTTTGTTATCTCCATACCAAGTTCTATTAAAGTCTCTGCAAAATCTTTTTAATGATTTTATTAGCTTATCACCTGGTAAATTCCAAAAACTTTTAACCATATCAAGGTGTCTTCTCATATTATCTGCTTCTTCTTTTGATATTTTATTATTTTTTTCACCATCAGTAATTATTCTTTCTACTGGAACATTTGGGATATTTATAATTAATCTTTCTTTTCCATAAATCCATTTATAAAAAGCTTCTTGTAAAAATGAGTATTGAATATATCCTAATAGTGTCCTTTCATTAGGAAAGTATGACCATATATTACTAAGACCATTATTTTTTGAAAATATTAAACTATGAATATATATACTCTTATTATCTGGAAGTCTATCCATAAACATATGGCCTCTTATAGTTTTGTTTTCATTGATTAATTCTTCCCAATAATCAAAAGAATCATAATTATGCCTCACAGTATCACCTTTCTTTCAATTTCGAAATAAAATATACTATACATATATTATATAGTATATTTTAACTCATTTTCAAGTAAATTTTCGGTTTATAAAAAAGTAAAATTAAACACTTTTAATTTGAAAAAGTTCATCTTATTCATAATATGTTAATTTTTACAATATTCTTAATAATCTAGATTATTATTTAAAAAAATTATATAATATATGTAAAGAGATATAAAGTTATATAAAGGAGGCATGACTTTGTACCGCTGTGAAATTTGTGGGGCTAAAGCAGATATACATCATATAGTTCATAAGCATGAAGGAGGTTGCGATATTAATATAAATTATAAATATCTTTGTAACTACCATCATAGAGGAAAATATGGACCCCATAACTGCATAGAAACCGACATTAAATATAAGCTTGAAATGCAAAAAAAGCTTTTTAAGCTTTTACCAAAGGATTACTATACAGCTAAGGAGCTTTATGGTCTTTTAGAAACAACAAATTCTTCATTAAAGAAGTTAGTGAAAAATTTAAAGCTTTATAAAGAAGGTTATTCTAAAAGAGAAATCATTACAAACTTAATGGGTGGCAAACTATACTCCTATAATATACTTGAAGAAATAGAATTAGAACGTCTTTACCATAATATTAATATTAGCTAAAACATTATTTTATATTCAATTTATTAAAAGAAATATCATATTTTTCTAAAATAATATTTCTTTATGTTGACATTAATATATTA
The DNA here is from genome assembly GCF_021443865.1 of Clostridium sp. GTDB lineage: Bacteria > Bacillota > Clostridia > Clostridiales > Clostridiaceae > Clostridium. Next base: position 74,820 of record NZ_JABUTB010000035.1, on the reverse strand, counting down.
AATAATTATAATAGGTAATAAATATTTAATGCGTTGAAGAGAAGAGTAAACTACTTTTCATTTCCAGAGAGAGATAAGCTTGGTGAAATTATCTTATTTGAATTTAGTTGAAGACCACCTCTGAGCGGCTCTAATAAAGCCCGTCAATATCACGTTACGATATCTTAAGAGGCCTACTTATATATTTAGGCAATTAAGGGTGGAACCGCGGGAAATATAGAATTATATCACTCTCGTCCCTTCTATTATTGAAGGGACGGGAGTTTTTTATTTTTAAAATAAGAAGGGAGAATATTAAAAATGATTAAAATCACTCTAAAAGATGGATCTGTAAAAGAATTTGAAGCTGGTATTTCAGTACTTGATATAGCTAAAGCAATAAGTGAAGGTTTAGCTAGAAATGCTTGCTGTGGAATAGTTAATGGGAAGGTTGTAGATTTACGTTATACTGTAAATGAGGATTCAGATCTTGCAATCTGTACATTTGATTCTCAAGAAGGTAAGGATGCTGTAAGACACAGTATATCTCACGTATTAGCTTATGCTGTTAAGAGATTATATCCAGAAGCAAAATTAGCTATTGGACCAGCAATTAATGATGGTTTCTACTATGACTTTGATGTAGAAAATTCTTTTTCTGCTGAAGATTTAGTTAAAATTGAAGATGAAATGAGAAAAATAATAAAAGAAAATCCTTCAATAGAAAGATTTGAATTGCCAAGAGCTGAAGCTTTAAAATTAATGGAAGATGCTAATGAACCATATAAGGTTGAATTAATAAATGATTTAGGAGAAGATGAAGTTATTTCCTTCTACAAAATGGGAGACTTCGTTGATTTATGTGCTGGACCTCACTTAATGTCATTAAAGTCAGTTAAAGCTGTTAAACTTCTTAGAAGTGCTGGTGCTTACTGGAAGGGCGACGAAAAGAATAAGATGCTTTCAAGAATTTATGGAACTGCTTTCTTAAAGAAATCTGACTTAGATGCTCACCTTGAAGCTTTAGAAGAAGCTAAAAAGAGAGATCACAATAAATTAGGAAGAGAGCTTAAACTTTTCACTACTGATGAAAAAGTAGGTCAAGGATTACCACTATTAATGCCTAAGGGTGCTAAAATAGTTCAATTACTTCAAAGATGGGTTGAAGATGAAGAAGAAAAGAGAGGCTATGTATTTACAAAGACTCCATATATGGCTAAGAGTGACTTATATAAGGTTTCTGGACACTGGGATCACTACAAAGATGGTATGTTCGTTTTAGGAGACGAAGAAAAAGATGCTGAAGTTATGGCTTTAAGACCAATGACTTGCCCATTCCAATATACTATCTATAATGCTGAACAACACTCTTATAGAGAATTACCTATAAGATATTCTGAAACTTCTACTTTATTTAGAAATGAAGCTTCAGGTGAAATGCATGGTTTAATAAGAGTTAGACAATTTACTTTAGCTGATGGACATATAGTTTGTAGACCAGACCAAGTGGAAGAAGAATTCAAGGCATCTCTTGAATTAATAAACCACATAATGCACACTTTAGGTATTGATGAAGATATTTCATTCAGATTCTCTAAATGGGATCCAAACAATACTGAAAAATATATAAATAATCCAGAAGCTTGGGAAGAAACTCAAATATTAATGAAGGGTATCTTAGATCACCTTGACATTAATTATGTAGAAGCTGAAGGAGAAGCTGCATTCTATGGACCAAAACTTGATATCCAATTCAAGAATGTTCACGGAAAAGAAGATACAATAATAACTATCCAAATTGACTTTGCTCTTGCAGAAAGATTTGATATGACTTATATCGATAAAGATGGAAACAAGAAACGTCCATATATAGTTCACAGATCTTCAATTGGATGTTATGAAAGAACTTTAGCTATGCTTATTGAAAAATATGCTGGTGCATTCCCAACTTGGTTATCACCAACTCAAGCAATAGTTCTACCTATTTCTGATAAATATAATGACTATGCTGAATCAATAGTTAAGGACTTCAAAGCTGCAGGAATAAGAATTTCCGGAGATTACAGAGCTGAAAAGATCGGTTACAAGATTAGGGAAGCTAGACTTGAAAGAATCCCTTACATTCTAGTTGTTGGTGAAAAGGAAGCTGAAAGTAATGCAGCTTCAGTAAGAAGCAGAAAGAATGGTGAAGAAGGTGCAATTCCAGTTTCTGAATTAAAGAATAGATTAATATTAGAAATAGCTAACAAAGAAAGATAATATAGAGGCTGCTTCGCAGCCCCTAATTAAAAATGCAAAATGTAAAATGAAGAATTATTAAAGTAATTTATTCCAAATTACAAAATGTATATTTTTTGATAAACTCCTTTGGGAGTTTATTTTTTTATTTTTCATTTATCATAGCTCCATCTTCAGTCTAATAATAATTACTATAAACTTGTATATTAGCGAACTATTGATATAAATAAATATAATCCTAATAAAACTTCTAAAACAGAGAATACTACAGATAGTGGATAAAATAGTGGTTCATTTAACATTGTGATTATAAAAATAGATACTAGAATTAGAGAATGGATATGTGAAACTATAGCTACTCTTTTCTTTATTAATAGTTTTTCTTTTAGTAAAAAAGTTATTATAAAAATTAAAAGTTGTATAGGTGTTATAATCATAAGAATAAAAAAAGCGCCCATTGTTAAAGGCTCATACCAAGGCATAATCTCCATAGTTGAAGTAAATGCAATAAAACTTATTCCAATAATAAAATATTGAATACTATAATAAATAATTAAACTAATTTTCTTCAATAACTCTTCCCCCCCCATTTCAATATTACTTGAGTGTTACATTTCTTTTAAATACACATTTATTTACTATCCTAATTTTACCATTAAACTGTAAAAAAAGGAAAGTCATAATATATAACTTTCCTTTTTAATAAAAATATTATTTATTCTCTTCTATTAGTTTCTTAAGCTTATTTTGAAGTAACCAAACCTTCTTTTGTTTTCTATTATAAGCAACCATTCTATCTTTATTATTAGTACTAGATTCTAAAAGTTTAGTCGTCTTCTCTTCAAACATTTTTACAGCTTCATTAATAATTTGAAGTTCTTCTTTATTAAACATAAAAACACTCCTTTTTAAAAGGTAAATTCAATTAATAAGTGAAATTTATCATTTTATATTATAGTTTATAAAGGTATGTTTTTCAAATTTAAATATTGTAAAATCACTTCTTCTCTTAATTTAATTATATTATAAATAAAGCTTTTTACTTAAATTTTATTTATAAATTTCACTAAATCTTGTATTCGTAATTATATAATCGAATTTAATATCATGAATTTCTGAATCAATAAAATCTATAACTTGTAAATCATAAGCTAATACTAATTTATTTCTTATTGCTTTTATATCTTCTAAATATCTATCGTAGTAGCCTCCACCATAGCCTATTCTATTTCCACTTAAATCAAAGACTACACCTGGAACTATAATTAAATCTATTTTTTCTTTATTTATATAATCACTATCATCAATAGGCTCTAATATTCCCATTGAATTTTCCTTTAGTTCAGCAAGAGATTTCAATCTTATTGCCCTCATAGATTTATCTTCCTTATATATCTTAGGAATATATACCTTCTTTTTATCCTTTAAAGCTTTATTTATTATGTTTTTAGTTTCAATTTCTTTACCAAAGCTCATATAGATAAATATATTATTAGCATTTAAATATAACTCTGAATCTATTAGCTTTTTATAAATCTCATAATCCATATTATTTTTAACTTCTTCTTCTAAAGAATCTCTTATAAGTAAAATCTTATTTCTTAAAAGCTTTTTTTCTTGATTTTTCATAATATCTCCTTATATTAAAGTTATATTAATTATATCTCTTAATATAGATGCAGCAGCATTTATTGTTCCTGATGCACCACCAATAATACTTATATCTCCTAAGGTATCTGTCTTATAATATACGCCTTTATTTTTATTATCTACAAAGTATAATGGATGCTGGCTATTTAATACTTCTGGTCTAACATAAGCCTTAATTTCACTATTTTCTTTATAAACTTTTCCTATTAATTTTATCTTATTTCCCTTATGCTTTTCTTCTAATATCCTATCTTTCTTTAAATTATTTATTCCTTCTACTTCTATATCCGTTAAGATTAGATTAGAATTCATTAGAACATTTGCTAGAATTAATATCTTTCCTGCAGTATCAAAGCCTTCTACATCCAAATTATAATTAGCTTCAGCTATTCCTAGGGAAATAGCCTCCTTAAGTGCAGCTTCATACTCTATTTCTTCTTCATACATTTTAGATAAAATAAAATTACTAGTACCATTTATAACAGCTTCAATAGATAATATATCTGCTCCTGCTATATCAAAACTTCCTACATTAATAGAAGGTAAAGCTCCTCCAGTAGTACAGCCTATTCCTAATTTTACATTATTTTTATCAGCTAAATTTTTCAAGGCTTTATACTCCCAAATAATAGGTCCCTTATTTCCAGTAACTACGTTAATTCCATTTTCTAATGCCAATTTAATATGAGTTAAACCTGGTTCACCTGACTCTATATTTGTACTTGTAAGCTCTATTAATGCATCTATATCATTATTATTAATAATAGTATCTATATTTATCTCTTCTTTAAAATCTAAAGAATTTAAGTTGTAATCTTCACTTATTATACTTCTAAGATTTATACCTTCCTTATTATAAACTCCACCATTACTCTTAATAATATATTTAACATTTATATTTAATCCCTTTGCTTTGAGAGTATCTTCCTTTTCAACTAATAGCTTTATAAAAGACTTCCCAACTCCCCCAAATCCTATAAGTCCTATATTCATATTTCTTGCCCCCTATATTAATACAAAAGTTTATTTTGAAATTTCTATATTATATCTCCATTGCTTTTCTTTTATATCTCTTGCTTTAATTGTAACAGTATTTCCAGTTGTCTCAACATAAATTCCGCTAATATACTCATCTTCTCTTCTGATTCCTTTTTCTTCATACTCATCAATTACTAAAGTATAATGAACTGCCCCTGTATTTACTATAGTAAATGGTTTATCTAATGATATGCTATTATCTGATAAATCTCTATGGGTATGAGATGAAAATAATATTACCTCTGGATACTGTGATAATATATTTCTTAATTCTTCTGATTGCTGAACTCCAACCCACTTGCTATTTGGGTATTCTAATTGCTGATGTAAAAATACAAAAATAGGTTTTCCTTTTTCATATTTCTCAGCTAGCTTCTCTTTAAACCAATCTAATTGTTCAGTAGATAAAAAGGCTGTTACCGAANTCAGCTAGCTTCTCTTTAAACCAATCTAATTGTTCAGTAGATAAAAAGGCTGTTACTGAATTCATAGTTTCAGAATTCCCATCTTCTGAGCCTAAAGAAATAAAGTGATAACCCTTTATCCACTTATCATGATATACCTTTTCCTCTCCAGCAAAGTCTAGGTAATTTCTAATAAAGCCTTGAACTTGCCCACTAGAATTTGTCTCAATATTATAATCAAAAAATTCATGATTACCTATATTCTTTATTATTATATCAGGTAATAAATCCTTATTTTTCTCTAAAAACTTATTCATAGAATCATATTGTTCATCTAGTCCTTGATCTACATTATCTCCATTTAAAATTAGTGCATCCATTTTTGGATTTAATTTATAAAAATCATCTATGGCTTTTTGAAAATGATTTATATTCTCATGTACATCACCTAAAACACCAAAAGCAAGATCTGGATTTGTAACCTCTATTACTTCTTCAGCCTTCTTAGTAAAGATTTTAGATCTATTTATATATAATAATGAAGCTGCTATTAGAATAAAAATTGTACTTAAAATGATTATTTTTATTTTTTTCATATCTTACTCCTTTCTAAGTATTATTAGTATTATAAGTTTTAATATTTACATACCTACACTTATTTTTATCTGTATAATAATACTTTACCACTTATTTAGGAATATTTTAATAGAAAATACTATTTTAACAATTTTCCCCCAAAAGCAAAAAAACTCAGGAAAATTAACTCCTGAGTTTTTTTATTTAAATTAATCTATATCTAAGATATTTTTAATTTCATTTTTGTAAGCATCTGCTTTTGCACCGAAGATAGCTTGAATTCCATTACCAACTTCAACTACTCCTGCTGCTCCTAATGATTTTAATTGATCTTTGTTAACATTTGCTTTATCTTTAACTTCTACTCTTAATCTTGTAATACAAGCATCAACGCTAACTATATTTTCTTCTCCACCTAAAGCTGCTAAAACTGCTGGAGCTTTTTCAACTATTTCGTTGTTCTTTGCGTTCTTTTTGTTTCCAGACTTTTCGTTGATATCAGCTTGAGGGATACCTGCTTTTTCTTGGTAGTCAGCTTTTGAATAAAGTTTAACTTCTTCTTCGCTTTCATCTCTACCTGGAGTCTTTAAGTTGAACTTCTTAATTAAGAATAAGAATAAGAAGTAGTAAACTACTGCATAAACTATACCAACTAAGATTAATCTTAACCAGTGAGTAGGAACTCCTGCTCCTGCTGGTAATAAACCGAATAATGTAAAGTCTATTAAACCACCTGAGAATGTCATACCTATAAATACATTAAGTACATCCATTAACATAAATGATAAACCTGCTAATAAACAGTGAACTCCATATAATACTGGTGCAACGAATAAGAATGTAAATTCGATTGGTTCAGTAATACCAGTAAGTAATGCTGTAATTGCTGCTGATGCTAATAATGAACCAACAACCTTTTTCTTTGATGGTGCTGCTGTTCTATACATAGCTAATGCTGCTGCTGGAAGACCAAACATCATGAACGGGAATTTACCAGCCATAAATCTTGTAGTACCTGCAACTATTGTTGACATATCTGCTGTTGAAGCTCCAACTAAGCTACTCATGCTTGATAATTGAGCAAAGTAAGCTGTGTTAGCTCCTGCAACTGTTTGCCATGCACCATCTACTAATATTTTTCCATCAACAAATGATCCATACCAGAATGGTGTATAGAATACGTGATGTAATCCAAATGGAATTAATGCTCTTTCAATAACTCCATAGAAGAATGTTCCTATAGGACCTGCATTTCTAACTAATTCTGAAAGTACTCCTATACCATTTTGAACTACTGGCCATATGAATGCTAATAAAGCACCAACTACTGCCATAGCTAAAGAAGTAACTATTGGAACAAATCTTGATCCTGAGAAGAATCCTAAAACTTGTGGTAATTGTATTGTATGATATTTATTGTGTAATATTGCTGTAACTATACCTGTAATAATTCCACCGAAAACTGACATATTTAAAGTAAATATACCTAAGTTAGTAGTAACATAAGTACCATATTCACCAACTGCATCTGGAGTAATAACTCCTAATTGAGTTAATCCTAATGCTAACATTGAAGATATAACTTGGTTCATAACTATGAAACCAAAGATTGAAGCTAATCCTGCAGTTCCCTTATCCTTCTTAGCAAGTCCAACTGCAACACCTACTGCAAATAATAATGGTAAATTACCAAATATAATATCCCCTACATTTTTCATTATTGTTAATATTGCTGTAACAACTGGGATACTAACAAAAGCTATTAATGGTTCATAAACTGCTGGTGGATTTGATAATCCTGAAATTCCTAATAAAGCTCCACCAACGCCTAGTAAAATACCTGCAATTGGTAATGCTGCTATTGGAAGCATTATAGCTTTACCGATTCTTTGTAATTGTTGTAACATTAATAATTCCTCCTTAAATTAATCTTTATAAATAAATTGTTCATTTGATAATTGCTAAAGTAGAATATTTCTATTTACAGATATTATTTGCATATTTTTTAATTTTATTATAATTTACGCAAATAAAAAAAGGACCAAACCTTATAGATATAGTTATAATATACCTATAATAATTTTAGTCCTTGCCTGCTTTACCAGTAACACACTACTTATTTGATTATGTTCATATAGTATCATAAAAAAAATCAAATGTAAATGTTTTTTTTTAATTTTTTATTGATTTTTTTATATTTATCCCTACTAGTTAAATTGTTTTAAGTGTCTTTATATTATGTTTTTTATTATTTCTAAATAGTTATATTAAAATTATTTAGAACATTATTATCTATTTATCATTTTTAGTGTTATTTTCGTATAAATTATCATATATTTCTATAGATTTTTTGTTAAAATGATTATATAATGGTATATGTACTTTACATAACAAATTTCGAAAGGATTCGATAAAAAATGGCATTAATAGGAATACTAATAATCATTGTAGGATTTGCTCTTAAATTTAACACTATTGCAGTTGTTATTCTTTCTGGTATAGTAACTGGATTAATTGCAGATATGAGCATTTCTGAAATATTAACAACTTTAGGACAAACTTTTGTTCAAAAAAGAGATATGAGTTTGTTCCTTCTAACTTTACCTGTAATAGGTTTATGTGAAAGATATGGTTTAAAGGAAAAAGCAATTGAATTAATAAAGAAAGTAAAAGGCTTATCAACTGGAAAAGTTATAGCTGGATATTTATTTATTAGAGAAGTTTCTTCTGCTATGTCAGTAAAACTTGGTGGACACCCTCAATTTGTAAGACCTTTAATTAATCCAATGGCTCAAGGCGCAGCTATTTCAGAATATGGTGAAATTGATGAAGAAGATGAAGATTTAATTAAAGCAAATTCTGCTGCTGCTGATAACTACGGTAATTTCTTCGGACAAAATGTATTTTTAGCAAACTCTGGAGTTTTACTTATAGCTGGTACATTAGAAACTTTAGGCTACAATGTTGACACATTACAAATAGCTAAAGCTTCAATTCCCGTAGCAATAATTGCTTTTATCTTAGGAGTTATTCAAAACTATCTATTAGATAAAAAGCTTGCAAAAAAATATAAGAATAGGTAGGAAGACATATGGATATTAAGACATTTTCAAATATATTATTAGAAATATTCTACATTATGGTTGGTCTATTCTTTATGCTTACTATGATGTTTACTTTAAAAGATAAGAATCACAAAACTAAATACGGTACTGCATTATTCTGGGGAATTCTTGGTGTTATATTTATACTAGGAAACATAATACCTCCTGCTATAATTGGTTTACTTATTGTAGTAATAGGTCTTTTAGCTGCTCTTAATCAAATTAATATTGGAAGCTTAAAACAATTAGATGCTACTTTTGCTAGCTTAAAATCAAAGGAAATTGGAATAAAAATCTTTGTTCCTTCATTAATAATTGCTTTAGTAGCCTTAATCATTGCACAATTTACACCAATTTCTGGAGTTGCCGCTGTAGGTATCTCTGCAATAATTGCTTTAATAGCTACATTTGTAATAACTAAGGCTAAACCTAATGAGCTTTTAGATGATAGTAATAGAATGTTCCAAGCTGTTGGAGCTACTGCAATATTACCACAATTATTAGCTGCTTTAGGTGCATTATTTACTGCTGCTGGTGTTGGTGATATTATATCTGGTCTTATTTCAAGTGTAATTCCAGAAGGAAATATATTATTAGGAATAACTGCTTACTGCGTAGGAATGGCTATATTTACTGCTATTATGGGTAATGCTTTTGCTGCCTTTTCAGTAATCACTGTTGGTATTGGAGTTCCTTTTGTATTTGCTCAAGGCGCAAACCCAATTATAGCTTCTTCATTAGCTATGACAGCTGGTTTCTGTGGAACTTTATTAACTCCAATGGCTGCAAACTTCAATGTATTACCAGTAGCTTTACTAGAAACTAAAGATAAAAATGCAGTTATAAAAGCTCAATCAATATTTGCAATAACTTTACTTGCAATTCACATACCATTAATGTACTTCTTAGCGTTTTAGTACATAAAGGAGGCTTATAAATGAAAATTTTAATTACAGGCTTTGATCCTTTTGGTGGAGAAAATATAAATCCAGCATTAGAAGCTGTAAAGAGATTACCTGATACTGTTTTAGGGCATGAAGTTATTAAGCTTGAAATACCAACTGTATTTAGAAAATCTCTTGAAAAAATTGAAGATAATATTAAAATACATAATCCAGATGTAGTAATTTCTGTTGGACAAGCTGCTGGAAGATTTGGAATTACTCCAGAAAGAGTTGCTATTAATATAGATGATGCAAGAATTAAAGATAATGAAGATAATCAACCTATTGATATATCTATATATGAAGATGGTGAAAATGCCTATTTCTCTAACCTGCCTATAAAGGCTATGGTAAAAGAAATGATTGATAACGGAATTCCAGCTTCTGTATCAAATACTGCAGGAACTTTTGTATGTAACCATGTTATGTACGGAATTATGTACTTAATAGATAAGAAATATCCAAATATAAGAGGTGGATTTATACATGTTCCATGTATACCAGCTCAAGCAGCTACAAAGCCTAACATGCCATCTATGTCAACAGATGATATAACTAAAGGGCTAGAACTTAGCATAAAAGCAGTTATAGAAAATTCATCAGATATAAAAACTGTAGGCGGAACTATCTGTTAATGAGTAAAAAGTTAAATATTTTTGTATATGGTAGTTTAAGAGAAGGCTTTTTTAACTATTATCTTTACTTAAAGGGAAAAGTTAATTCTATAAGACCTGCTGAAATAAGTGGATTTGATTTATACCACATGCCATATAAGGGCTACCCAGCAGTATTGCCTGGAAATACTACCATAGTAGGTGAAGTTGTTGAACTTATAGATTATGATGCAACAATTAAGCCAATGGATGAAATGGAAGGCTTCTTAGGTGAAGGCAATCCAAATAATGAATACTCAAGAGAAATCGTAAAAGTAAAATTAACTGATGATGAAAGCTATGAACATTGTTATTCTTATTTTTATAACAAGGATATAGATTCTAAATTCCATAATGAAGCCATTTATATTGAAAATGGTGATTGGAAAGAATACATGCTAAGAGAAATGAAAAATTAAGAATGTAAAATGTAGAATTAATGATAAAACTCAGCTTAACAGCTGAGTTTTTTTATTTTTTGATTAAGAAACTTGTTACCCTACAACTGTCGACCTCGCAAGCTCCAAGTAGATATACGCATAAATAGCTAGCAATTTTTTTCGTTACATCTTATGAATTCATTTAAACCTAAAAGAATAAAACTCATCATTAAGATAATTTTTTCAAAAATTCACTACACTCTTCCCTATTTCTAAATATGTATATTTCTTTTCCTTTTTCTTCTTTCAGTATTTTATAAAATTTATCTCTATGTTCTTTGTTAAAATTCCATATCCATTGTAAAAATTCTAAATCGATTTTTTCTGGACATCCTTCTGCCATATCTGCTCTAACTTTACCACGGTGTTTTATTACTCTTTTGAATACTCCTAAAAGGCATGTCCTTCTTGGATAATCTAAGTAAATTACAGTATCGCATCTATTTAACCTTTCTTTTAATGTCCTATCGTAATTACCATCAATTATCCACTTATCCTTTTTAAGTTCTTCTCTAAGTAGCATATTGAATTCTTCTCTAGGGATATTAACCCATCCTTTTCTCCAAAACAACTTATCTAAATGTATTAATGGGAGGTTGCTTTTCTCTGCTAAAATTCGTGATAAAGTTGATTTTCCACTTCCGCTACAACCTATAACTATAACTCTTTGCATTTTTTCTTCCATAGCATAATTCTATAGCATTATAATGCTATAACTCCTGACTTTCTTCTGCTATAGTTTCTTCTTCTTTTCCTAAGTGATTCCCATTATTATTTCTACAATATACGCCCTTCTTTATTGGAGCAATTAAAAAACCTATAACCACTCCTCCTAAGAAACAAGTTGATGCTAATAGTATTTTTTCTTTACATTTCATATAAAATTCAACTCCTTTGTATAGACTCTTATTATAATAATTATACCACATCTATATACATTTTTATCCATTATATATTCTCTATAGTGGTTTTATATACTATATTTTATCTAACAATATCACCTTCCTTAAATTCAGGAAACTTAATATCTTGGCCTTCAATTAATATATACATATCTTTTAATTTATTTATTAACTTCTTTATTAACTTCTTTATTAACATTTAACTTACCTTCTTTAAACAATCTTTATTAATAATATTATAAAATTATTTAGCTAATAAATGTAAAAAGAGTACCAATTAAGGCACTCAATTTTCAAAGTCATTCATCTCTTAATGACTTTATCTTCTCTTTACACTTATATACTTGATATCCAAAAGTAATTGTTAAAATAATAAAAAGGGGAATCAAATAATTTCTTCCATTATACTTAGATATATTATAAAGATATAGTTCATAGGCTAGTATTAATCCTTCAATTATTGATAAAGTTAAAAATACGTTTTTTATTCTTCTATATTGCTCTATCTTGCTTTCATTATCACTATATAGTTCAAAGTCTCCTCTTTTCCTAAAGAAAGCCCATACTCCCCAAGTTTGTATAAGTTCTCCACCAGTTTCCCGAATTAAATCATAAAATTCATTCTTTTCCTTTGTATTTTTATCTTCAATAATATCAACTCTATAAGTATATTCTCCTGGTTCACACTTTTCAAAGTGATATACTCCTAGAAAAAACCTTGTCATTGCATAGCCTTTAGCTACCATAGAATTCAAAAATTCTTCTTCTCGATCTTTGTCATAATACCATCTAAACTTAATCATTTACTTCAATCTCCTTTCTACCATTTTTTATAAGTTCTTCTAAACGCTCTATTTCATTAAATAAAATATTTTTCCCACTGTCAGTAATCAAGTACTCCTTCTTTTTTCTTGAGCTTTTTTCTTCACTGTAAAGTTTTATCCATTTCTTTTCAAGTAACGTATTAATTGCTCCATAAAGAGTTCCAGGACCTAGTGCAACTCTACCATTAGTTAATTCATCTACCTTTTGGATAATTCCATATCCATGATTAGGTTTTAATACAGCTAACAATATATAATAAGTTGCTTCTGTTATAGGTGTTCCCATATTAAGTCTCCTTCCGATATATCGCCTTATGATATATTATATTATATCATTATGAATTTGACTGTCAATATATTCCATATAATAATTATTTTTTCTAAACAAAAAGTGCCTAATATATAGACACCCTCAAATTTGAAATATTAAATTTCTCTCTCTTTCTAAAAGTATTAACCTCCATATTTTTTCATTAATCCTGCTATGTTATAATTAATTTAAATAATATTGGAGATGATTTTAATCCGATGACGTTATATGTCTTTGGATAAGTTCACCTACCCAGATATAAAATTTGGAGGTCACTTATGGATAATAAAATAGATAAACTAACTAAAATAATCAAAGAAAGTAATAATATTGTGTTCTTCGGAGGGGCTGGAATTAGCACCGAATCAGGTATACCTGATTTCAGAAGTTCCAATGGACTTTTTAATGAAAAGCTTAATATTACATTTACACCTGAACAATTAGTATCTCATAGCTTTTATATAAGATATCCAGAGGAATTTTTTAATTTTTATAAAGCTAAACTAATATATCCTGAAGCTAAACCTAATGATGCACATATTGCCTTAGCTAAGCTTGAAAATATAGGGAAATTAAAGGCTGTTATAACTCAAAATATTGATGGATTACATCAAGCTGCTGGAAGTAAGAATGTATTTGAACTTCATGGATCAGTACTTAGAAATTATTGTGTTAAATGTAATGCCTTTTATGATGAGAAATTTATTTTAGAGTCCAAGGGAGTACCTACATGTACTAAATGTGGTGGAAGAGTTAAATCTGATGTGGTTTTATATGAAGAAGGTTTGGATGACTCTACTATTAGAGGTGCTGTAGAAGCAATAGCAAAAGCTGATACATTAATTATTGGTGGAACTTCTCTTGTAGTTTATCCTGCTGCTGGACTTATTGATTATTTTAGAGGTAAAAACTTAATTCTTATTAATAAGAGTACTACTTCTGCTGATAATAAAGCTGATTTAGTTATTCATGATTCCCTTGGTAAAGTTTTAGGGGAAGCAGTTAATAATATATAAATTAATAGTAAAAACAAAAAAGAGAGGCTTGTCCTCTCTTTTCTTATATAAAATTCTATTTTCTATGTTCTAATATAAGTCCTTCAATTCTTGCTCTACATCTTCCAGCTCCACATCTTCCTGTTCCTGCTTCTGTATCTTCTTGAATCTTTTCAAAAGTATCATTACCTTCTTTTATTGATTCGATTATGACCTCATCAGTAACACCTTTACATATGCATATTAAGTTCATTATTTCACCTTCTTTTTCCCTAGATATTTATTTAATAATAAATATTATATAATATTTCATGTTCATTATATCATATTTTTTTCTCTTGTAGATAATTTTCTTCTTTTTATAACTAGTCCAAGTGCAACTGCTAGTATTAATACTATAATTAAGTTTCCATTAAGCTTTATTATTTCTATAGAGTATGCTAATGAAATTGAAGTAAATAATTTTGATATAGCAGCTATTCCAATAAACTTATAACTATTAAGTTTAGCTAGTCCTGCCCCAATACAAATAACTTCGTCTGGCAATATAGGTAAAATAAATAACATAAGTATAATTAAAGTATCATTCTTTTGAATATATCTATTAAACTTCTCTAACTTCTCCTTATTTACTAGCTTATTTACAACATTTCTACTTGCAAACTTTGCAATAAAAAACATAGATATTATTCCAAGAGTAGTACCACAAAATCCTATAACTGCAGCTTTAAAAGGTCCTAAAACAGAACTTCCCCCAACTATTGTAACTGGTTCTGGTAATGGCAATATTATTGGTTGTAAAAAACATATAATAAAATAAATTAATTGCTCTTTCATAATTTTATTACTCCTTTATATTATCTTTGAAAAAGTAAAATTCTAATTTTGATTTACTTAAATATTAAAAGAAATTATTTAATGAAATACCTATAAAAAAATTAATTTTTCTTAAGAAATAGTAAATAAAAATTATATTAATTGTGAAGTAATAAAAATTCCAAGTGGTCTTAATATGATATTTATCCCCTTAAAAGCTAAAGGAAGCATAACCTTTCAGCTATGCTTCCTTTAAAATAACATTAAATTTTATATCATTATCTATCTTCTCTACCGTTATATTGCCTTCGTGTAAGTCAATTATTCTTTTTACTATAGCTAAGCCTAGACCTGTACCTTCTTTATTTCTTGATTTATCTTCTCTATAGAATCTTTCAAATATACGGTCTAAGTATTCTTCTGAAATACTTTCACACTTATTTGTAAAAGAAATTAATATCTTCTTATCCTTAATTTTTAGTGAAACTTTAAATTTTGAATAAGGATCACTATATTTCTCAGCATTATTTATTAGATTTTCAAAGACTCTTAGTATTTGAACTGAATCTATATTACAAAAAGCTTCATTATATGGATTATCCAATATAACATCTATGTTTTTTTCACTAAAATTTATAATGCTTTCACCTACTGCTTGATTTAATAACATTGATATATTAATTCTATTTCTTTCAAGCTTAATATCATTACTTGTTAATTTAGTATACTGAAATAATTCATTTACTAAGGATTTAAGCCTTAAACTCTTATTATATGCAATACTTATATATTCATCTCTAAGATTATCATCAACTTGTTTATTATTTAATAACTCCAAATAGCCTACAATAGATGTTAATGGTGTTTTTAAATCATGAGATATGTTAGTAATTAATTCATTTTTATTATTTTCTATTCTTTTTTCATTTTCTATCTTCTTACCTAACTCTTGAGACATATCATTAATACTTTTACAAAGTTCTGAAAGTTCATCTCCACCTTTTACTTTTATGGTTTTTCCGAAGCCCTCTTCTTTAATAATCTTAACCTCTTTTGTTAGAAACTTTATATATTTAACTTTTCTATTTACTAATAAAGTATATGTTATTAAAAATATAGATACTCCTAGAGCAAAAACCAAGTAAGCTAAATTAATTGAAAAAAATTCATTCTCAAGTATGTAATTATAAATGTCAGGGAATATTCTTACAGTTATTATACTTAAAAATATAATTCCCTCAATAGTTACCACAATAGATATTATAACTACTAAAGTTAAGTAAATACTAATTTTATCAAAGTTAATATTTCTAAATCTTTTTGTATTAAATATTAATATAGTTAGTAAAAATACAATAGCTGCTAATATTTTTATAACATTCTCTTCCCTAGTTAATACTCCTATATTTTCCTTTGTAATTAATATTGCATAACCTTCTAATATAACTAATTGTGCTAAAAGAAATCCAATAATAACACCTAAAATCAAATTGTATTTATTTTTTCTTAAGTCTATCATATTTTATATCCTACTCCCCATATGGTTTTTATGTATTCTGGGTTTTTAGAATCCTTTTCTAGCTTTTGTCTAAGATTAGTTATATGAACCATTATAGAAGTATCAGAAACTGAATATTTTTCTTTCCATATAGCTTCATATATTTTATCTACACTAAATACAATATTTCTATTTCTTGCAAGTAACTCTAAGATTTTATATTCCGTAGGGGTAAGACTTTTCTCTTCACCTGCAACTGTAACCCTATGCATTTCTGTATTAATCTCTAAATCATCTATTTTAATAATACTTGTATTACTATTATTAAAAACTGTATATCTTCTTAATTGTGCCTTTACTCTAGCAATAAGCTCCATTGAACTAAAAGGCTTTTGAATATAATCATCTGCTCCTAAAGTAAGACCTTTAATCATATCAATTTCTTCACTTTTTGCAGTTAAAAATATAACTGGCATTGTATATCTTTTTCTTATATTTATTAATGCTGTGGTTCCATCCATTTTTGGCATCATAATATCTAAAATTACTAAGTCATAAGTCTTTTCATTTATTGCCTCTAGTACTTCTTCACCATTTGATACTTTATCTACTGAAAAGCCTTCTGCTTGTAAGTATATTTCAACTAAGTCTCTTATTTCATTATCATCATCTGCAATTAATATTTTTTGATTCATCTTTTTCTCCTTTACATTTTAAAACATAGGCTGGTTAGAAATTTCTTATAAACCTTGTATGACTTACATTTTAAAAAATGATTCTATATATATCAACTTTACAATTAGTATCTTCAAAGTTAATATTATTTATCATTTCATTTCCTAAATACTTATTACCTACTTTTATAAATGCTATATTCCTGCATTCTTTATATACTCTAATAAAAATATTTCCTTATCTCTTTAAATAATTATTTCCATTAATTATAGAAAAAAATATTTAATTTATATCCAATAAAAATATTAAGATTTGTTAATAAATTAAAATAATAAAGAGAGGCTATAATAATAGCCTCTCTTTACTCTTTTATGCAATTACCCTTTTTTCTATTCTATTTCTTATCTCTTCCATACGCTTGTCTAGTGCTGCACTAATTTCTGAACAGTCTAATAATTCCTTGCCTATTGTTTCAATCTCTTCCATAGCTATATTTTTCTTATATCTTAATTTATGTTCTAGGCTTGCCCAAAAATCCATTGCTATGGTTCTTAATTGTACTTCTACCATCATAGATTTCTTTTCATTTCTTAAGAAAATTGGCACTTCTATAATTAAATGTAAGCTTCTATATCCACTCTTTTTAGGATGCTTTATATAATCCTTTTTTTCAATTAGCTTTACATCATCTTGATTTAACAAGCAATCCGCTATCATATAAATATCTTCTGGGAAAGAGCAAATCACTCTTATTCCAGCAATATCTCTAAGGTTTTCTTGTATAGATTCTACTGAAAAAGGTAAATTTCTATCATTAAGTTTTTTCATAATGCTATTATGAGACTTTAATCTAGATTTTATACTTTCAATTGGATTTCTATCATATTGCAATGAAAATTGCTCATCCAATATATTAAACTTTGTTTCTACTTCCATAAGAGCACAATGATAATATGCCATTAATTCAGTCATTGGCATCATATTCTTTTGTATCTCATCTAATAAATCTTCACTCATTATTTTTTCTTCTAATATTTTTTTGCTAAGTTCTTTTAACATATACCCATCCTCTAACATAGTTGAATTTAATAATAACCCAGTAATATTTTAACATAAATTCAATATGAAAACATTATTTTTAATAAAATTATAACAATTTTATAATAAACTCAATAAAAATAATACACATATATTAAACATAAATTTACTAAATCTCATCTAAAATATACTTAAACTTTTTATAATATGTAGTATCTTATAATAATTTTATATCTTTAATTAATTATTCTACCTTATTGGTTTCAGAGTAATAGTTATTTTTTATTATTTTATCTGCTATATTATAGGCCTTTTTTAACATCTCTTCTTCATTATTTTTAGGATTTCCTACTACTATTCCACCTGTAATAACTGTTGCATCCCTATTTGTATTCAATAAATTTCTACCCATTGGACATCCATTTGTATCTAATCCTAAAAGATAAGCAACTGTTGGCATTATATCTATTTGTCCACCATGAACATCGCTAGTCTTACTCGGTATATCTTTTCCATATATAATTAATGGAATCTTCTTTTCATTTTCCTTCCACCAATCACCTTCAATATTACTCTTTTCTACATCTTCCATATAATATTTGTGAACTCCACCATGATCTCCATAAATCACTACAATAGTGTTATCTAATAAATCTTTTTCCTTTAATAATTCAAAAAATAATCCTATTTGCTTATCTGCATAATTAATACTTTGAAAATACCCACCTAACCTATTTTCATCTAAATCTTTAGGTAAATTTAATTCTCTATATTCCTTATCAATATCAAAGGGCCCATGACTACTTAAAGTTGGTAATACAGCTAAAAAAGGGCCTTCCTCTTTTGATATTTTATCCACAAATTGAGTATAAAAACTTCTATCAGATAATCCAAAACCTACACATTCATCAAAATTATAATCATTAAGATCCCATTGAGTCTTATATCCTGCTGCTGCCTTTCCAGCCTCTGCCCAATTCCAGTCACCAGCTTTTTCAGCATGAGTTAAAATTGTATTATATCCCTCTTTATTTAATAACCTTGGTAATGAATTATACTTTACCTCTGGATATTCTAAATATGTTACAAAACCCCCTAATGGTAAAACTCCTGAAGCAGCCATCATATCCATATCGATACTGTTACCTGCATTATTTTGTTCATATATATTTGTAAAATACACACTATTTGTAACTAAATTATTTAAGTTAGGTGTAATTTCTTGATTAAATACTTCTCTGTTAATAACGCAATTTTCAAGAGACTCAATTTGAAGAAAGATAACATTTTTACCTTTAGCCAAACCTTTATATTCATTATCTTTTAACTCTTCTTCATTCCATGCTAACCATTCATTTACTTCATTAATATCATTTTCATTAACTTCATAATCTAATTTTTTTATAACTTTATAACCTTCATAGACATTATGCACTATTAAAGATCTATTTAAAACTTTTTTATAGGGATTCAATATTGCTTCCCATCTTTCCTGTATAAATCTAACCTTTCCTTTAGATAAATCTTTTATATCAAATATATAGTGATAGCTTCCAATTATGATAAAACATACTGCCATTAATGCTAATGAAGTTCCTATCTTTCTTACATCATTAATTTTATTAATAAGTTTTTTATAATAAAATAAAATTGTAACAATATCAATTATAAACACTATATCATTAATCTTAAAATTAATAAGACTTCTTTCTAAAGTATAAAAACCTTCTTTAAAAAATAAAAACTTTAATTCTAATAGATGTCCAGTCCCTCTATATACCCATAAATTTGAGATAATTAAAATTGTATATATAATATCTACAATGAGTAAATACTTAACAAAGTTTTTGCCTTTAAACATTAAAGATGGAAGCAAAATAAAACCTAATATTGCTAAGTGAGGCAATATTAAATATTTATTTACACCTAATCCGCTAGTATTAGCACTTCCATAACTAAGGGAAATAGACAAGTTAAAAAGAAAACTCTTAATATATAGAATACCTGTTAATATTATTATAAATTTATATCTTTTCACAATTCTTCTCCTATTCAATTACAAGTAAATAATTTAATGTTTATTCTATTTGAATATTTACTTAATTATACCATATATTAGAAAAAATATTTTGAAAATAATTTAACTAAAGCAAAATTTATTGTCATAAAATAAAAACTCAAGCCTTATAAAGCTTGAGTTTTATATTTATTATAGAACGTATTATACTAAACTACCTTAGTTCCGTGAATTTCATTAACTCCAGTGTATTCCATAATATAATCTCTATTTTGTGTATTTACACCTTTCCCTGGCATAATTATTATTCTATCATCAGCATATTTAATTAAGTCTTTAATAGTTTCTCTTCCAATTAGTGCATTTCCACCTGTTCCACCTTTTGTTAGTATTCTATCTATTCCTAAACCTACTAATTGATCAATAGCTACTTTCTTATCTTCTATTTCATCAAAGGCCATATGGAAGGTAATATTCATAGGCTTTGCTACTTCTACCAATTTCTTAGTTGTATTTATATCAAGTTTATCTCCCTTTAAAGCTCCAATTACTACTCCATATGCTCCTAATTCCTTACATATTTTAATATCTTCTATCATTATTTCTATTTCATCTTCAGAGTACTCAAAATTTCCCCCTCTTGGTCTTATAATAACCATTACTGGAATATTAAGATTATTAATAGACTTCTTTATATTTCCAAAGCTAGGTGTTGTCCCATCTTCTGAAAGATTATCACATAGTTCTATTCTATTTGCTCCTAAACTTTCTGCTTTTATTGCATCAGCATAATTACCTACGCAAGCTTCATATATTTTCATAAACTCCTCCTTAGCTAACTGACTATAGAAATATAAAAATCTATAGTACCTTT
>NZ_JABUTB010000035.1:39932-53832 GCF_021443865.1 Clostridium sp. | reverse complement strand
CCTAAAGAAAAAGAACTCAATCTAAATGAAATTTCTCTTTATTCAAAGTATCATTTTAACTGTACAATATAAAGAAATAAATCACAAGATTGAGTCTTGACCTTAATATTTATTTAATTTTTTAACTATAAAATTATATTTTCTGATAAACTCTTATATCTTTCATATCTTTCCTTAGCATTTTCCTCTGTCTTTTCAAATAGCTCATCTGCTATTTCTGGGAAAGCTTTTGCTAATGATGAATATCTAACTTCTCCCATTAAGAACTCTCTAAGGCTTGCAGTTGGTGCCTTTGAATCTAAATTAAATGCATTCTTACCAGAAACCTTTAAATCTGGATTGTATCTATATAGATGCCAATATCCTGAGTCAACTGCTCTCTTTTCTTCATATGGAGTGTTAGACATACCCATCTTAATTCCATGAGAGATACAAGTAGCATAAGCTATTATTAATGAAGGTCCCTTATAGCTTTCAGCTTCTGCAATTGCTTTAAGTGTTTGATTTAAGTTAGCGCCCATGCATACTTGTGCTACATATACATAGCCATAAGTCATAGCCATTAAACCTAAATCCTTCTTCTTAGTTCTCTTTCCTGTTGCAGCAAATTTAGCAACTGCTGCTTCTGGTGTAGATTTTGAAGATTGCCCTCCTGTATTTGAATAAATTTCTGTATCAAATACTAAAACATTAATATCTTCTCCTGATGCTAATACATGATCTAAACCACCATAGCCTATATCATAAGCCCAGCCATCTCCACCAAATATCCATTGAGATCTCTTAACAAAGAATTCCTTATCCTTTAATATTTCCTTAGCAATTTCTGAATTATCTTCTTCTAGAACTCTTATTAAGTTTTCAGCTCTTTGTCTTGTTCCATCTCCATTATCTACATTTTCTAACCAATCCTTTAATACAGCATTGGCTTCTGTTGACATATTTCCTTCTTCTAAAGCTATTCTTACATTATCTGCAATTCTATCTCTAATTGTCTTAACTCCTAGGAACATACCTAATCCATATTCAGCATTATCTTCAAATAATGAGTTAGCCCAAGCTGGACCATTTCCTTCATGATTAGGTCTATAAGCAGTTGAAGCTCCTGATGCTGCCCAAATTGATGAACAACCTGTAGCATTTGCAATCATCATTCTATCTCCAAACAATTGAGTTACAAGCTTAGCATAAGTAGTTTCTCCACATCCTGCACAAGCACCTGAGAATTCTAATAAAGGTTGTTCAAATTGACTTCCCTTAACCGTATTCTTGCTCATAGGGTTTTCTTTTGGAGCCAATTCTTCAATTGCATAGTTCCAAGCTTCTATTTGCTCACTTTGTGTATCCATAGGCTTCATTACTAATGCTTTTCCTGGTGCTGGACAAATTTGTGCACAGTTTCCACATCCAGTACAATCTAAAGGAGTTATTCCTATAGTATAATTATATTCTTTATCTCCCTTAATTCCATTTGCTTTAATGCTCTTATAACTATCTGGAGCATTTTTTAATTCCTTATTAGTTGATAAGAAAGGTCTTATAACTGCGTGAGGGCAAACAAATGAACATTGGTTACATTGAATACATTTATCTGGAATCCATTCAGGAACATTAACAGCTATTCCTCTTTTTTCAAAGGCAGTTGTACCTGACATAAATGTTCCATCTTCTGCACCTGCATCTATAAAGGTTGATACAGGAATACTGCTACCTTCTAATTTGTTTATTGGAATACATACTTCTTCAACAAACTTTGGAACGTTAATTTTTTCTTCTAGCATATCATCTTCAGCATTATTCCAATTTTCTGGAGGATTAATTTTAACTAATGACTCTAAGCCTCTATCTATAGCTTCAAAGTTCATATTAATTACTTTTTCACCTTTTTTACCATAGGAAGTCACTACTGCATCCTTTAAATATTTAACAGCATCTTCAATAGGAATAATATTAGCTAACTTAAAGAAAGCTGATTGCATTATCATATTAATTCTTCCACCAAGTCCTATTTCTTGAGCTATCTTAATAGCATTAATAGTATAGAATTGTATATTATTTTCTGCTATATATCTCTTAATCTTAGCTGGAAGTCTCTTATCTAATTCCTCTTCAGTCCAAATAGTATTTAATACAAATACTCCATTCTTTTTAAGTCCCTTTAAAACATCATAATTATATACATAGGATTGATTATGAACTGCTATAAAGTCAGCCTTATCTATTTCATAATGTGACTTTATTGGAGACTTACCAAATCTTAAGTGAGAAACTGTAATTCCACCTGATTTCTTTGAGTCATAGGCAAAATATCCTTGTGCATACATATTTGTATGGTCACCAATTATTTTTATAGCACTCTTATTTGCTCCAACAGTACCATCTGAACCTAAGCCCCAGAACTTACAAGCTGTTATGCCTTCTGGAGTTGCATCTAAATCTTCCTTTGGTGTTAATGATAAATAAGTCACATCATCATCAATTCCTATAGTGAATCTATTCTTTGGTTTATCTAAATTTAAATTATCAAAAACAGCTTCTATATGTGCTGGATATGGATCCTTTGAACCTAGTCCAAATCTACCACCATAAACCTTAGGTGGATTTTCCATTTCATTAACAGCTCTAACTATATCTAAATATAAAGGCTCACCAATAGAACCAGGTTCTTTAGTTCTATCTAGTACAGCAATTTTCTTAACTGTCTTAGGAATAACCTTTAATAGTTTTTCTATTGAAAATGGTCTATAAAGTCTTACCTTTACAACACCAACTTTTTCTCCCTTAGCTCTTAAGTAGTCTATAGTTTCTTCAGCTACTTCAATTACTGAACCCATAGCAACTAATATTCTATCTGCTTCTGGATCTCCATAATAATCAAAACAATGATATTCTCTTCCAGTAAGTTCCGTTATTTTAGCCATATATTCTTCCACTATATCTGGAATATCATCATAATACTTATTTAATGATTCTGTTAATTGGAAATATGTATCTGGATTTTGTGATGTTCCTCTTGTAACTGGATGATCAGGATTTAATGCATTTTTTCTAAAATTATTTAATGCTTCATAATCAACAAGTTTTGCTAATTCATCATATTCTAAAACCTCAATCTTTTGTATTTCATGAGATATTCTAAATCCATCAAAGAAATTTACAAAAGGCATTCTAGCCTTTATTGCTGTTAAATGTGCTACTGGGGCTAAATCCATAACTTCTTGAACAGAGCCTTCAGATAACATCGCAAAACCAGTTTGTCTTGCTGCCATAACATCTTGATGGTCTCCAAATATACTTAATGATGAGGTTGCGATTGCTCTTGCAGCAACATGAATAACTGCTGGAAGTCTTTCACCAACCATCTTATACATATTAGGAACCATAAGTAATAAACCTTGTGAAGCTGTAAATGTTGTACTTAATGCACCTGCTTGTAAAGATCCATGAAGTGCTCCTGCCGCTCCTGCTTCTGATTGCATTTCCACTACATTTACTGGTTTTCCAAAAATATTTTTTCTTCCCTTTGCCACCCATTCATCTATATGTTCTGCCATAGGTGAAGAAGGTGTTATAGGAAATATTGAACTTACTTCTGTGAGAGCATATGAAACGTAAGCTGCTGCGGTATTACCATCCATTGTTTTCATTTTTCTCATTTTCTATTAATCTCCTTTAATATTTAATAATATCTAATTTATATAAAAACACTTTAATATTTTAAGTATTTGCATTGGCATGTTCTATTATGCAACTTTGTTTTATGCATATAACATGGCCCAAATTTACTATACCAAAATTTTCTTACAAATAAAAGATAATAATTATTAAAAAACAATCCTTAAACAATAAAAAAGTAGGAGAATTTCTCCTACTTTAAAATTTTACCACTTTAATTGTTTTTTCATTTCAATTACAAGTATATGTGATTTTTTCTTAGCTATAATATTTATATCTTCTTCAATTATTTCAAGAGCATCTCTTTCATTAAGTTCAAGACTATTAATAATTGAATATCCTTCTATTTGAACTAGATATGCTTGTCTATTTGAATCAACTTTAAAGTCTATTTCTTTTCCTTCATCTAATTCTACTACATAGAAGTTTGCATCTTGATTAATTTTTATAGCTGCATTTCCCTCTTTACTTGATACTATATTTAGCCACTTATTTTTTCTGTCTTCTTCTTTATATCTGTAATCTCCATAAGCTGGCTTATATCCTCTTTTGTCTGGAATTATCCAAATTTGAAGAATTCTTGTGGTTTCATCTCCTAGATTTTGCTCTCTATGAAAAACTCCTGTTCCAGCACTCATATATTGGACCTCGCCTCTATATATAGTGTTTTCGTTTCCCATTGTATCTCCATGAGTTAATCCACCTTGAATAACATAAGATACTATTTCCATATCCTTATGTGGATGGTAATCAAATTCTGTACCACCTGCTATTAAGTCATCATTTATAACTCTTAGCACTCCAAAGTTCATATTATCTATATTATAATAATCTGCAAAAGAGAAATGGAATATACTCTGTAGCCATCCTAAATCACTTGTACCCATATTTCTATGGTCTAACTTTTTTAACATAATATTCTCCTTATTTTAAAACCTTAACTCTATCTTCTATTGGAGTGAAAGTTTTTTCACCAGCTGGTGCTAGTACATTACCAAAAGGCATTTGAGCTAACATCTTCCAATTATTTGGTATACTAAATTCTTTTTTAACTTCATCATCTATTAATTCAGTATAGTGTTGAAGGCTTGCTCCAAGTCCTTCTGTAGCAAAGGCAGTCCAAACCGAAAATTGCATCATTCCTGAAGTTTGTGATGCCCATATTGGGAAGTTATCCTTATACAATTCAAATTGTTTTTGTAATCCTTCTACTATTGCAAAATCTTCAAAGAATAAAACTGTTCCATATCCTGCTTTAAAGGAATTAATTTTTCCTTCTGTATCTGCAAAACTATCTGCAGGAACTACCTTCCTTAAAGCTTCCATAGTTATATCCCATAACTTATCATGAGATTCTCCTAATAAAATAACTGTTCTTGTTGTTTGAGAATTAAATGCAGATGGTACATGTTTAACTACCTCTTCTACAATTTCTCTTATTCTTTCATCTGATATTGGTGAGTTCTTACCTATAGCATATATGCTTCTTCTTTCTTTTATTGCTTCAAAAAAATTTTTATTCATTAATATCCTCTCCATTCTTTTTTATTAACCTTATTAAATTTATATATATTTATTCCTTATAAAATTACTTAAGAACCTTTCTAAATTCTATTAGATTCTCTAAAAGTTCTCTTTTATTTTCCTCACTTAAGTCTTTAAATAAATTATCTAAAAAGTCTTTATGCTTAGGGAATATATGCCCTATAAAATCCCTTCCTTTTTCAGTTAATGAAACATAATAAATTCTTTTATCTTTATCACATTTTCTACGAGTTACTAGTTCTTTTTTTTCTAGTTTATTTATTACATAAGTAATTGTTCCACTAGTAACTAGGATTTTATCTGCAATTTTTTGCACTGGCTGATCTCCCTTATGATAAAGCATTTCTAAAACACCGAACTCACTAATGTTTAATCCAAATTCTTGAACGTTTTTTTCTATTTGAAAAAATAAATCATCATAAGTCCTAGCCATTGCAATAACTAACTTTAAATTTACATCGCTCATATATTCACCTACATTATCTTGATTTCAAGATAATTATATCTCTTATATATCTTGAAGTCAAGATATTTGTTGAAAATAATTCTCAATAAAATAAGAAAAAGAGGAGCTGTCGCTACAGCCCCTCTTACTTTATATTAAAATAAGTGTATTTATTTTTTCCTTCACTTTTTGATGTATATAAACACTTATCTGCTAATTTCATTACTTCCATTGGATCTTCTCCATGTATTGGATAAAAGGCTCCTCCAATGCTACATCCTATAGTCATTGTGTTTCCTTGAATAATATATGGTTTCCTTATTTCTTCAATTAATAAATTCGCAAAGGTTGTACTATTCTCTAGAAGTTCCTCTTCTTTGAAACTTTTAACTAATATAAATTCATCTCCACCAAGTCTTGCTACAAAATCTTCTTTAATATTAAAGTTAAGCCTTTTAGCTACTTCCTTTAGTATTAAATCTCCTGATTCGTGACCATAGGTATCATTTATTAGCTTAAATCCATCTAAATCTAAATAGTAAATTGTATAAATTTTATTTTCATTTATTACTTTTGCTTTTATTTTTTCAAAATATCTTATAAGAGCTTTTCTATTTGCCAATTCTGTTAATTGGTCATTATGAGCTATCCCCTCCATTTCTCCAAGGGCATGTTCAGTATTTATCAAACTATTTATAAGACTTTTCAAAGATACTGAAAGTAACTCTATATCTTTTATTCCATTATATTCTGGTATTTCTACTCTTTCTCCTGATTTAAGTTTTTCTGCTGATAATGCTATTTTCTTTAATGGATTCGCTATTAGTCTAGCGATAATTAATCCTATTAATGCAAATATAACTGCTAATACAAGTCCTATTATTATAATAAAATTTCTTAATTCTACTACTGGTTTATAAGCTATATCTAATGGCTTACGAACTAGTACTGTCCAACCTAATCCCTTATAATTTTTATATCCATGTTCTACTGAGTATCCTGTTAAGTATTCTTCTCCATTCTTCCATTTTTGAACATAACAATTACCTTTATTATTTCCTTTAGAAGTATTAACTTTCTCTAATTCAATTTTTTCTCCAAGCATTTCATGTGGTCCTAATAACACAGTATTATCTTTACTTAAAATAAATAAATCTATATCATTCCTATTCTCTACGGAATTCATTAGAGAATCTTCTATTTCCTTTGCCCACTTCCAACTTAAGTGAGTAGCTAATATACCTTTTAACTCTCCACCTTCATCTTTTATAGGTATACTAATATCAACAAACTTCATTTCTTCCCCTGTAGGATTAGGCAGTAAATTTGCAAGTAATACTGCTTCATGAACATCTCCTATAAATGGTTTAGTTAATGCTTCATTATATACAGGTCTTGCTGATATATTTTTCCCTTCTAAAATTCCATCTGTAGATATAACAACATTTCCTTCTACATCTAATACCCCTATCCATGCATATTCAGAAGCATTATCTTGCAATTCTTCAATTAGGCTTCTTATTTCTGTCTTATTTTCTAAATCATTAAAAGCTTCTATTTTACTTAAAAGTGAAACTTCTCTATATCTTGACCACATATAATGATCTAACTTATCAGACATTTGATAGGATAATTGAGATAGTGTACTTCCAATTTGATTCTTGTATATTTCTGTAGCTCTAGTATTTATAACGAAGGTTATAACTAATATTAAGGTGACAATTATTATTGAAAAACTTAGAGTAAATATAGATCGTAAACTTATGGGCTTTTTCATTGTATTCCTCCAGAATAAAATATGTAAATCATATAAATAAATTAGCAATATTTATATTATCATATATCTTTGTATATCAGCAATAACATATATAAATTTGTTTTCTATTTCACTTAAATCAAATAATCTTCAATATAATTACTCAAAACTTAAACATAAAAAAAACTATTGCAAAGAAATAAATTTCAATGCAATAGTTCTTATAAATACCTATATATACTTTTTAACTTTTTCCACTATATTTTCCACTGTAAGACCAAATTCTTTATATAACTCTTCTGCTTTTCCAGAAGCTCCAAAGGTATCTAGTGAAATAACTTCTCCATCAAGTCCTACATATTTATGCCATCCAAATGAAGATAATGCTTCAACTGCAAATCTCTTTCTAACTTTATTTGGAAGAACACTTTCCTTGTATTCCTTGTCTTTGGCATCAAATATTTCAAATGATGGAATACTTACTACTCTTACATCTATTCCATTTGCTTCTAATTCATTTGCTGCCTTATAAATTAATTCAACTTCTGAGCCTGCTGCCATTAATATTGCATCTGGAGTTTCTTTCTTAGAATCTTTAAGTATATATCCTCCATTTAATGCTTTCTTTTCAGATTCATTATATAAAGGTAAACTTTGTCTACTTAATACTATTGAAGTTGGAGTTTCTCCATTAGTTACCGCATAGTACCAAGCTGCTGCAGTTTCATTAGAATCTGCAGGTCTAAATACAGTCATATTTGGCATACTTCTAAGAGCTGCTAATTGTTCTATTGGTTGATGAGTTGGACCATCTTCCCCTACTCCGATACTATCATGAGTTAGAACATAAGTTATTGGCAACTTCATTAATGCTGATAATCTCATAGCACCCTTCATATAATCACTAAATACAAAGAATGTTGAGCAGAATACATTTAATCCTCCATGAGCATACATACCATTAGCTATAGCTGCCATGGCATGTTCTCTTACTCCAAAGTGAAGATTTCTTCCACTTCTATCTTCTGCTGAGAACTCTCCTTTTCCACTCATGTAAGTCTTATTAGAAGGTGCTAAATCAGCTGATCCTCCAATAAAGTTAGGAATTAATTCTGCTAATCTATTTATGATTATTCCTGAAGATTCTCTAGTAGCCATATTTTTATCAAAGCTCCAGAAATCCTCATTGTTTAATAAAGCTTCACTATCAACTGTTCCAGACATCCATTTATCATATTCTTCTGCTAGTTCTGGATATTGATTCTTATAATCTGTAAATAAATCATTCCAAGACTTTTCTTTTTCCATTCCTGAATTAATGTAATTATTCATATTAGAATATACTTCTTCTGGAACATAGAAATCTCCTGAATTCCATCCTAGGTTTTCCTTCATTGCTTTTACATTTTCAGCTCCTAAAGGTTCCCCATGGGCAGAAGCTTTTCCTTGTTTTGCAATACATCCAAAGCCTATTTGGTTCTTAACTATTATAAGTGATGGTTTAGAAGTTTCCTTCTTTGCTTCTTCAAGAGCTTTTTCAATTGCATCTATATCATTACCATCATTTACTTTAATTACTTGCCAATTATATGCTTCATATCTCTTTGCTACATCTTCTCTAAAGGCGATATCTGTATCACCTTCTATAGAAATATTGTTTGAATCATATAAAGCTATAAGTTTACCTAATCCTAATGTTCCTGCTAATGAAGATGCTTCTGCTGAAATTCCTTCCATTAAACATCCATCACCAACTATAGTATAGATATTATGATTAACTATTTCATATCCTGGTCTATTAAATTTCTCTGCTAAATGACTTTCTGCAATAGCCATACCAACTGCATTACATATACCTTGTCCTAAAGGACCTGTTGTAATTTCAACACCTTTAGTATGACCATATTCAGGATGCCCTGGTGTTAAGCTACCTAATTGTCTAAAATTCTTTATATCTTCAACTGTTATTCCATATCCAAATAAATGTAATAAAGAATATTCTAGCATTGAACCATGACCAGCTGATAGTATAAATCTATCTCTATTATCCCAATTTGGATTCTTACCATTATGATTCATCTTAGTCCATAATGTATATGCCATAGTAGCTGAACCAAGTGGTAATCCCGGATGTCCTGATTTTGATTTTTCTATTGCATCTGCTGAAAGTACTCTTATTGCGTTTATAGATAATTCATCTAACTTTCTACTCATTTTCAGCCTCATTTCTCATATATTATATATGTTATCTATTATTTAATTTTTAATTTTTTCTACTTTCCAAAAGCTGCTTTCCAATCTGCTTTAAATCTATCTAATCCTTGATCAGTTAAAGGATGCTTAAGCATGTTCATAACTAAATCATAAGGAACTGTAGCTATATCAGCGCCTGCTTTTGCTGCTTCTATAACATGGATTGGAGTTCTTACACTTGCTGCTATTATTTGTGATTCAATTCCATGAATTGAGAATATTTCAGCTATATCTCTTACAAGATCCATTCCATTCATTGATATATCATCTATTCTTCCTAAGAATGGGCTAACATAAGTTGCTCCTGCATTTGCTGCAAGTAAAGCTTGTGTTGCTGAGAATATTAAAGTAACATTTGTCTTTATTCCTTCTTTTGCTAAGACTTTTACTGCTTTAAGACCTTCTTTTGTCATTGGAATTTTTACTATCATATTCTTATGAATAGCAGCAATTTTTCTTCCTTCTACAATCATCCCTTCTGCATCTTCACTTACAACTTCACCACTTATAGGTCCATCAACTATTTCAGTTATTTCTTTAATAACTTCATTAAAGTCTCTTCCTTCTTTTGCTACAAGTGATGGATTTGTTGTAACACCTTGTATTACTCCCATATCATTTACTTCTTTAATGTAATCTACATTTGCTGTATCTAAGAAAAATATCATATTATATCCTCACCTTTCTTCTTAAGTTTTAATTAGCGCTTTCAGCACTTTCTTCTTTAACAATTTTACTTCTATTCCAAAGTGCTAAAGCTAGTGTAAATATAGTAGCAATTGCTATACCTACCCACTTAAATTTCACTAACATTATTGATATCCAAGGGAATATGCTTGAACCATAATCTATACTTGATATTAAAGTTGTTCCATTTGGAATTGCAAAATTAGCTGCTGAAGCTGCTTGTGTAAATAATGGAGCTAAATTTGTTCCTATTAATAATCCAAGTGCTAATGTTATAACACCTATAACGAAGGATCTAAAGAAGTCTCCTCTTGCTATAGGAACTATAAGAACAAACATAAATGGTAATCCAGCTAAACTAGCAAATGGTAGGAATTGATTTCCTGGTACGATAAATGCTAATAATAATGCTACTGGTATTGAAACTAATGAAATTGCTAATGTTACTGGATGACCAACACCAACTGCTGAATCTAAACCTATGTATAAAGTACCTTTTCCTGCATATCTCTTTTGAAGGAATTCTTGTACTGCTTCTGAAACAACCATTAATCCTTCCATAAGTACTGCTGCCATCTTTGGTGTTAATACTAATACAGCTCCCATTACTACTGCTAAATTAAGAGTTTCTTTAACATTATATTTAGCTAAAATTCCTAGTAATGCACCTATTATAGTACCTAATATAGCTGGTTCTCCAAAAACTCCAAATTTCTTTTGGATTGTAGCTGCATCTAGCTTTATTTTATTTATTCCAGGTATTCTATCTAATACCCAATTTATAGCTAAAGCAAGTGGTACAAAAGAAGCTGTAAATCCATGAGCTATTGCAATTCCTGGTAATCCTAAAGATTTTTCAACTAAAGGAGCTGTTCTATCACCAATAACCATAGTTATAATCATGTTTAATGCTGATATAAATAAGCTTAACCATATGTTTCCTGTTAACATATATACTAAAGAACCTGTAAATGCAAAGTGCCAGAAGTTCCATATATCAACGTTAATTGTTCTTGTTGTTTTTGTTAAAATCATAATTACATTTACTATAATACCTAATGGAATTATTAATATTCCAACTGTTGATCCAAATGCAATTGCTGATGCAGCTGGCCAACCCACATCTAATACTGTTAAGTTTAATCCAAGATTTTGAACCATTTTTTCTGCAGCTGGTCCTAGATTTTCAGTTAATAATGTTATAATTGCATTTAATCCTATAAATCCTATTCCAACTAATAAACCTGACTTGATTGCTTGTCCTAATTTAACCCCTAAAATTAATGCGAAAATTGTAAATATAATAGGCATCATAACTGAAGCCCCTAAGTCTACTAAATATTGTAATACAGCCATTAATATTCCTCCTCAAATTTTATAAATTTAATCTTATAATTCTAATTTTTCAACTATTTCATCCATTACCTTATCTACACCCATTCCAGTTATAAAAGGTAATCCCTTAATTAATGGCACTCCATAATCTTCTGATGTCATAGCTGTTGAAACTACTAAGTCATATTTACTTGCTTCTTTTGATAATTCAACAACTGTAGATTGTGCTATTTGAACTTTATCAAGTAATCCTCTTTTTTCTAATCCTGCTTTTATTTTTTGAATTGCTATTGTTGATGTTGCTACGCCTGCTCCACATGCTACTATAATTTTTTTCATCTTAAACCAACCTCTTTCATAATATTGATTAAATTTTCATTATTATTTTCATTGTACATCTTAGTAAGAATATCTTCGTTAGATATTACTTCCATTAATTTTTGTAATACTTGTACTTGTTTTTCTTTTTCTTTAACAAGTAAAACAAAGGCTATTTTAACATTTACTTCTCCTTCGCCTGCCATGCTTACGAATTTTACATCATCTTTAAACTTTACAAATACTATTCCTGCTTTATTTACATGTTCGCTATTACAGTGAGGTATTGCTACACCAATAGGTTCAACAGGTAATCCAGTTGGGAAAACTTTTTCTCTTTCTATTATTGCATCTTTAAAGCTGTCCTTAACATATCCATAATCTAATAATCTATCTGATATGTTTTCTAAAAACTCAAAACAATCATTGTAACTTTCATTGATAAATATTAAATCTTCCTTCAATTGTCTACACTTCTTTCTCTAATTACCGTATATTTGCTTAAACTCTGTAAAGTCTCTACACTTAATTAATTTATTAACCTTATTTACATCATCTATTCCACTATAAATTTCTAAGAATAACTCCTCAGAACCCTTACCTAATCTAAATGCTAACATCATAATAAGTTGCACTTTTGTTTTATCCCAATTTATAGGATTTTTCAAAATTGCAATTGCAATAGATTCTTCATTAACTTTTCCTTTTATTAAATGAGGTATAGAAACTTTATTGCCTATCTCTGTAGAAGACATATTTTCTCTTTCTTTAAAGGAACTTGCCGCCTCTTTATCTATATAACCTTTTTCATACATAGTTTTAGATAAATACTCTATTATTTCGTCCTTATTATCTAAATCTAAATTTGCAAAAAACAAATCCTCTTTAAATAAGCTTTTTTTAAGATCATTATTTTTATCTATAGTAATAAATCTGGTTATTTTACTACAATCTTCTTCAAGCATTATAGGTGATACATTTAGCACTGGTAACTTAACATTTTCTAATGGAATAGTGCTTATAATTAAGTCATATGGAGATAAATCCATACTATTTAATTTAAATGCTGGATAGAAACCCTTAATATCTATAAACTCGTTAAATTTACTTTCTAACTTAGTTTTTAATAGAATTGCAGTTCCTCCGCCGGTGGCACAAACTACTATAGTTTTATATTTGTTTATTTTATTTGCTAATTTTAATCTTTCAACTGCTCCTGCAAAGTGTAATGTTATAAATCCTACTTCCTCTTCTGATATATCTATATTAGCTTTTCTTTTTAATCCTTGGCAGAATATAATAGCTATATCATAATCAAATGCATAATTAGACTTAATTTCATCAAGCATTGTATTTTCTATTTTCATTCCAAAATTAATTCTATTTATTGCACTTCTAAGATGGATTAATAGTCCATTCTTCAAAATATTATCATTAAAAAAGTTTATTCCACTATGTTTATATACTAGATTAAGACAGTACTTAAATAAATTATCAATATAGTTATCCTTATAATACTTGTCCACATTTGTATCTATAGATAGCATTTTTTGTGATATTAAATGTTGATATAAATAAACAATTTCTTCATAAGGTAAATCTATAGCAAAATTTGAATCTAACATTTCTTTAAGTTCTAATGCAGCTTCATATTCTTTACATTCCTTATCACAACTTAAATTAGAATAAGTAATAAAATTATTTTTCTTCACTCTATAAATAGCTATTATTATATGAATACATAAATTTTTAAATCCTAAGTCACTTAATTCAATTTCATATTTTTTAACTATATCTAATACCATGTCTGATATTAATTTATATATGCTATTATTCTTTGATACTGAGAAATCAAAATCATTAACATTTAAATACTTAAATTCATT
>NZ_JABUTB010000035.1:37128-39701 GCF_021443865.1 Clostridium sp. | reverse complement strand
TAATGATATCTGATTTTCAAACTTTAATAGTTAATCAGAACAGGTGTTAAAGTTCTTTTACATAGTGATCACATTTTTAAACAAATATATGGAAAGAAACTCAAGCTCACTAACACATGTGAGTTGCAAAAAAATCAGTGCTTAACAAAATTCATAGCATTGAGTGTACTCTTTAAAAGGGAAGAATAGCTAAACTAATAATATAACTTTATCCCCCACAAAATGAGAAAAAGTGTGCATAATATCCAAATGAATAGTTATATTTGGCAAAATATAGTGAAACTGTAAATATTTGTATAGCAAATACAAAAGATTTCCAGTTATTTAAAATAATTTTAATGAAAATGACAACTTCAGTCACATTAAAAGCAAAAAACGTCCGTATAAAAAGCAATGAGCTACCATTACTACAATTCCATAAACACCAATAGGATAACAAAGTAATATGAGTAAGTCTATGACCACAGATTTGGTAACCAATACAAAATGAACCAAATCGTTGGATGATACACACATAAATGCATGGAGTTAGCGTATCTGAGGAGACCATACATCTGTTTAAGAAATTAAATAAACAATTTTTAATAAAATACTTTTTTACAACATTAAATATTTAAAGTTGTTATCTATGTTTAATAATTTATATAACCTTTATGTACTAATAATATATTTCTAAAGATTCCTTAATGCTTCATCATAATCATCTACATATTGAACAGATTCAGTCCAACCAGGTACATCTTTACCTAATCTCTTAAATTGAGAAACAGTAATTACATTTCCTTTTGTAACCAAAAATCTCTTTTTAAAAGGAACCTCCATATATTTATTTAATAAATATCCTAACATTTTTGCCACTTCTGGACTTGATGGCTTTAACTCTGGTGCGTCAATTACCAAAGTATATTCCTTAGCTGTAAATGTCTTTGTACTTTCAATATAATCTTTTAAGAAAGAGTTTCCATCCTCTTCACTAAAAAAACCTGCTGCTTCAGCATGAAATACTTTTTTAACATTGTCAACCTCAAATTGATAACTTGAATTCTTTCCTTCATACTTTTTCATAAATAATCCTCCTTATGTTATATATTAAAAAAATTTTAAATTATTATAAATATTTTTTAAAACTTAAATAATAATACAGTTACCACTGATCCTGAACCCATAGATGATAGTGTTACATAATCTCCATGATTAATTTTCCCAGTTTTTAAAGCTCTATCTAGAGCCACTATAGGACTAGTAGTTCCAGTATATCCATATTCATTACCTATATAAGTGGTTTTATCAGTATCTATTTTCAACTTTTCTAATGCTAGTTTTGCATCTGGAAGTGTAAATTGAGAAAATATAAGATGATTGATATCTGTTGCCTTTATTCCATTATCTTCTGCTACTTCTGTAATTAAATTTACCCATATATCTGATATAAAGCTTCCATCAAAAGGCTCCCAGAACCATTTATTATCATCTTCATTTTCAACTCCACATCTAGTTATTTTTGAATATCCTGCTTTAGGCATAAGTATATTATTACATTCTGATGTTTGTGTTAAATGAGTAGAATCTATAAAACCTCTCTTAATATCTTCTTCTACTTTATCTAAAATAACAGCTGCTGCTGCATCCCCAAAATTAGGATAAGCAACTGAATCTCTTTTATTCCCAACAGAACTAAATAAAATTCCTCCAACTACTAAAGCTTTTTTAAATCTTTTATTTGTCATTAATATTCTACTGGCTTGATCTAAGGCAGTTATCATTCCTAGGCAATTTGCGTTTGTATCATAAGCCATTTGAATTCTAATATCTCCCTTACCTAACATATCTAACAACTTCACAGCATTAGATGGTGATGTATATTCTGGAGTATCTGTTGCAAATATAAGTAAATCTATATCTTTAATGCTTATATTTGCTTCATTTAATGCTTTTACACTTGCGTTATATGCCATAGTTATTACAGTTTCATTAGGATCATTAGAAAGATATCTATATTCTCTTTCTAAATGATTTAAAAGCCCCTCTACTTTAATTCCCACTTTATCAAAGTGCTTAATAAAGTAATCGTTATGTATCTTATTTTCAGGATGATATACCCCTGTGCTAATTATATTGATGTTTTCTTCTTTCATAAAATCTCCCCTTGAAGTCTTCTTTTTTTATATTGTTACTTTAAACATAATGCTTATTTATTTTACACATTATATACATAAATACATATTATAACAAATAATGTCAAATTACAATAAAATATTTTTTACTTTTTATAATTATCTTTTATTGAATTATATTTTAAATTATATCTGTCATATAAATTAATTTAAGAACATATTTAAACCTTTTTAACCAAATTTCGTATTAATAATTTTTATTATATTCAAAAAAAAACTATTGCAAAGAATTAATAGGGATTCCTCACAATAGTTTTGTATTTAAAATATTATTTTAGGGGGCGAATTTAAAGTTTAATTTATATACTTATTTCTTATATTTCCATACTATAACAAATAATTCCAAAATACAATAGTTTTTATAATATTTTTTTAATTTTAATTATATTTTATATTAAA
>NZ_JABUTB010000035.1:0-37114 GCF_021443865.1 Clostridium sp. | reverse complement strand
TATGTTTGTAAAAAAATAAGTAATATTCTTTATATGAATATTACTTATTTTTCTTTATTTTTCAATTTCCCATTAATTTTTTAACTTGATTGTAGTAATCCTCTATTCTAATTAATATTTCACTATCTTCTGGAATCTTTGCCACTTCAGATAATGATCCTTTTACTCCCTTACTTTTTATTAGGCTTTGTAACTTTACACTCTGCTCATCCTCCTCATTTTTATAATGCATAGCTGCTCCAACACCTAGTAATAAGTTTTCAGAGTCTATATTATATGACCTAGCAGTAATTAAAGGCTTTATTAATCTATCATCTTTATTAAGCTTTCTTAAAGGTTCTCTTCCTACTCTTGCAACATCGTCTTTTAAATAAGGGTTTCTAAATCTGCCTATTATCTTATCTATATATTTAATATGCATTTCTCTATCAAAACCATATTTGGCAATTAAAGCTTCTCCGCTTTCTATCATAGCTTTTCTTACAAAGGTATATATTTTTTCATCATTTATACTTTCATCTATGGTCTTATATCCTTTAAGATACCCAAAATATGCTGTTATAGCATGTCCAGTATTTAAAGTAAATAATTTTCTTTCTATATATGCTACTAAATTATTTACTAAATTCATTCCTTCTATATTAGGAATTTCTCCTTTAAAGGCATCTTTTTCTACATTCCATTCATGGAATTTTTCAACAACTACATCAAGAATATTTTCACTTTTCACAGGAGGAACTATTCTATCAACTGAGCAATTAGGAAAACCAATATACTTATCTAAATATATTAACTCTTCGTCATTTAAATATTTCTTAACTTCATCCTTAAGTTGAGAACTTGCATTTACAGCATTTTCACAAGCAATAATATTTAAGTATTCTTCAATCCCCACTTCTTTTCTACCTTTAATTCCTTCTGCAATTGTACTTGCTATCTTAGGTAAAACTAATGGACCTACAGCTGTTGTAATTATACTGGCAGCCTTAATTTCCTTTAATATTTCATTACTTGTTGATAGTACTCCACTTATATTGTTAACTTTTTCTATATCACATTGAACATCCATAATTTTTATTGTGTATTCTTTATCTTCATTTATTTTATTTATTACTTCCTTATTTACATCAGCAAAAACTACATTGTATCCTGACTTAGATAGTAGTGCTCCAATAAATCCTCTTCCTATATTTCCTGCTCCAAATTGTATAGCCTTCTTCATAATAACTCCTCCTTATTTCTGAAATACTTCTAGTATCTCATCTTCACTTTTAGTATTTTTAAGTCTTTCTACTAATTCAATATCTTCTAATGAAATTGCTATATTAGATAATATCTCTATATGCTCATCACCAACTCCAGCTATTCCTACAACTAGATATGCAAGTTCTTCTCCAAAATCAACACCATTTGGATATTGAAGAACTACTATACCTGAGTTCTTTATTTCTCTCTTTGCTTCTCCTATACCATGTGGAATTGCGACTCCCATTCCTATATAAGTTGATACTACTCTTTCTCTTTCTAGCATTGCTTCAACATAGCTTTCTTTTACATATCCACCCTTTACTAATAGGTTTCCAGCTCGTTTAATTGCTTCTTCTTTACTTTCACTTTCTAGTCCAAGTATTATGTTTCTTTCTGACAATATTGGCAGTTTATTATTTTCTTCTTTTATATTTAAATTATCTTTTCTTTGCATTTTTTGTCTTAATTTTTCTAACATATTATTCTCAAACCTTTCAAATAATTTATCTATTTTTTTATCACTCAAGAAATCGTCTATAAATATATGCTCTGCATTGGGTGAATTTCTTTTTGCTCTATCAACTAACTTTATATGACTTATTACTAAATCAGCATCTTCTGGTATATTATCTACTGATGAGTTAGTTACTTCTATTCTCAAGCCTAATTTCTTAATTCTTTTTTTAAACCTTGTGGCTCCCATAGCACTTGAGCCCATTCCTGCATCACAAGCAAATACTATTTTCTTGATTTCGTCATTTTCAATCATACTCACTTCTATATTTTCCTTTTTTGTTTCTTCTTTCTTTACCTCATTATTTTTAGATGCCATCTTTATAAATGGTATTGCAATAATAAATGAAACTGCTGATGCTACTATTACTCCAACTAACATTTGAAAAATTCCTCCTTTTGGTGATAAAGCTATTAATGCAAATATGCTTCCTGGTGATGGTGTTGAAACTAAACCTGCTTCTAATATAGAAAAGGTTACGGTTCCTGCTATCCCTCCTGAAATTACTGCTAGTAATAAGAGTGGATTCATTAGGACATATGGAAAATATATTTCATGAATCCCACCTAAAAAGTGAATTATCCAAGCTCCAAATGCTGATTGCTTTTCTGTTCCCTTAGCAAATAGCATATATGCTAAAATAATTCCAAGCCCTGGCCCTGGATTAGCCTCTAATAAAAATATAATTGATTTACCAGCTTCTTTTGCCTGTTCAATCCCTATTGGAGATAATACTCCGTGATTTATAGCATTATTTAAAAATAAGATTTTGGCTGGTTCAATAAAAATTGAGATAAATGGAATATACCCCTTTGATATAATAACTTCTGCACCATTTCTCAAAAAAATTGTTATTCCAGAAATTATTGGCCCAACTGTTAAGAAAGCTATTAGTGCTAGAATCATACTGATTATTCCCATAGAGAAATTGTTAACTAGCATCTCAAATCCAGCTGGAATTTTATCTTCTATTAAATTATCAAAACTCTTTATTACATAAGCAGATAATGGTCCAATTATCATTGCTCCAATTAAAATAGGAACATCTGATCCAACTATCATTCCCATGGTTACTATTGCTGATATAAGCCCCCCTCTGTAGCCTGCAATAATATTTCCACCCTTTATTCCAACTAGTAAAGGTAGTAAATATTTAATCATTGGCTCTATCAATGCTGCTAAGCCTTCGTTTGGAAACCATCCTTTTGGAATAAAAAGTGCTGTCATAAATCCCCAAGCAATAAATGCTCCTATGTTTGGCATAACCATGGAACTTAAGAATCTACCAAACACTTGAACTTTAGCTTTAATCACTTCTTATCCCTCCAAACTCATCTGTATTTTTTTTATGAAAATTTCCTTTAATATTTTTTCAACTCTCTTAGAAACTTCTTTACTATTTTCTTCATTTAAGCTTCTAAAGAAATCTTCATCCTCAATAACCGCTCCATTTATTTTGCTTATAAGCTGTGAAGTAATTTCTTTAGGATTTTCAGGTATTATTGATACTAAAGAACCACTAATTAACCCCCTCTCATTACTTAAATTAGTAGTTGTTTTTAAATATCCAAACCTACCACTATCTAAACATTTACACTTGCAGTGTAAAAGCAATATTCCTAAGTCTTCTATATAGGTACTATTAATCTTTTCCCTACTTAACAGATTCGTTTTTATTTCTTCAGCTTCATTTATATTTTCAGTAAATAAATAACTAGCTTCATTTATAAGTTCGTCCACATTATTAACATTTTTTATTTCTTTTATTTGCACATTATCAACTATAGATAAAATTTCATTACCTATTTCTGTAATTTCTCTTATTCCTATTTTTTTGTTATTAATATCTACTTTTTTTATTATATTTTTATATTTCTTTTGCTTAAGTACTTTTCTAAAGTTATCCTGTAATACTGCTTTGTCCTGTATAGATAATATTGGATCAACGCAAATATTTTTAAAATCTATTTCTAATGGTACTGTGGATACTATAATATCTACTTGATCTTCTTCTAGTCTATCTTCATTAATATTTATTGCAGAAATTGTATCTACAACAGTCACATTATTAAATTCTTTTTCAAGTATTGCTGCTAATAAGCTTGATGTTCCTATACCTGTTGGACAAGAAATTACAACTCTAATTTTCTCTTCAAAGCCTTTTTTGTAAATAGCTGCTGCTATATGCATTGTAATATATGCTATTTCAGGATCTGGTATTTCTTCATTTTTAGTACTAACTTTTAATATCTCGCAAGCTTTTTTGGTAGCAATGTATTCCTTAGGATATTTTTGTTTAATATTCTTTAATAAAGGATTTCTAATATTCATTTTCATCTTCAATCTATTTATTGCTGGGACTAAATGATTTGTAAGATCCTTTAAAAGCTTTTCATCATCCATTAAATAAACATTTAATTCTTTTTCTATTGCTTCAATTATTTTTATTGAAATACTCTTAACATCAAGATTAGCTATATCATTCTCTAGTTCTGAAATAGAATTTAGTCTAAGCTTAGCTCCCTTTAGATGCATTGTTATATATCCAATTTCATCTACTGGAATTTCTATATTGAACTTTTTCTCAATATTTTTTACTAGTTTTTCGCCTATTTCAAACTCTGGTAACTTAGACAATTCATCTAAAACATCTTTATCCATTTTTATATTTTCTTTATTTTTTATTCTTTGAATTGCTAAAGACAAATGAACTACTAAACCTATATAAGCGCTATCCACAAGCTTAATATCATTTTCTTTTTCCAATCCTCCAACAATTTCTTCAATAGCCTTAATAATAGATTTATCTATAAAGTTTAAAAGTCTATTTTCTATTGAAAATTCTACTACTCCGTTATCTCTATCTGTCATCAAGGAGCCTTTTAGAAGATTAATCAATTCTTTTTCCTCTAGGGTATCATATAGGATATTAGTTAAAGCCTTCCTATAATCATTTTCTTTACCTTCAACATATATTCCTAGTCCTGGTTTTCTAACTAATTTTATATTAAATTTTCTTAGCCATTCTTCTATACTGTCTAAATCATTACTTAAGGTGCCTTCTGAAACCTTTAAAAGTGATGTAAAGTAAAATAATTTAATTGGATCTTGTGAAATAAGAAGTTCACTAATCACTATTCTTTTTCTTTCTTCCTTCGAGTACTCTTTTTCAATTTTTTCTATTTCTAGTAATTCTAATATTAACTTTTGATTTTCTAAGCTTTCATCAATTACTAAACCTACTCCTGGCTTTTTAATAAATTTAAATTCATTTTCTTCTAACCAAGCTTCTATCTTAGGCATTTCTCTAAGTACAGTTCTTGAACTTATTGATAACTTCTGTGCTATTGAAGCTGTGGTCAATGGATTTGCAACTGTAGATTTAGTTAATATCTTAATTATTTCTTTCTGTCTAGAGTTTAGTTTTTTAGTTTTCATATTAAACCTCTCCAATAATGACATTTTTGATTACTCAACTCCTTATACCTTTATTTTAATCCTTGATATATCTTAACTCAATTTAATCATCCACTATAATTGTCTTAATTAGATAGT
Source organism: Clostridium sp. (assembly GCF_021443865.1). GTDB lineage: Bacteria > Bacillota > Clostridia > Clostridiales > Clostridiaceae > Clostridium. The sequence goes on along the minus strand of NZ_JABUTB010000035.1, from coordinate 31,797 downwards.
GACATTTCTAAACAGTTCTGTAATTTTTAATTTAATTATATCAAAAAAGATTTTATTTCTTGAGATTGCTATTAATATAACAGTCTTTACAATAAAGGTATTTTAATGTAGTAATCTTTTTATAATTACATAGATAATAAAGAAAAGGCGTAAAATTATTACGCCTTTTCCAGTATTATTAAATCTATTTTGTTGTACCAGCTAGCTCTTTACTTGCTAATCTGTCATATAGTGCTTGTATATTATCATCTGCTAAAAAGTTTTGAATTCCAATAACTTCTGAACTTGGTGAAGATTTTTTAGCTCTTTCTATTAAAGTATTATGAGTAACTATAATATCAGTATTGCTAGGTATTTCATCAACTGATGCATGAACAACTTCTATTCCAAGTCCTAATTCTTTAATTTTATTTCTAAATCTTGAAGCTCCCATTGCACTTGATCCCATTCCAGCATCACAAGCAAAAACTATTTTCTTAATGCTTGATTTATTTATATTTTTCATTTCTTTTACTTTTGCTTTTGCTTCTTCAAGATTTTCTTCTTTTCCACTTTTTGCAGCTCTCTTAACAAATGGTGCTGCTACTAAGAATGAAACTACTGTTGCTACTAAAACTCCAGCTAAAACTGGTAATAATCCACCCTTTGGTGACATTGCTATTAATGCAAATATACTTCCTGGTGAAGGAGTTGCTACAAGACCAGCTCCTAAAACTGAGAATGTTAATATACCTGACGCTCCTCCAGCCATTACAGCTAATATAAGTGCTGGATTCATTAATACGTATGGGAAGTAAATTTCATGAATACCTCCAAGGAAGTGTATTATAACTGCTCCTGGTGCAGATTGCTTTACAGCACCCTTACTATACATCCAATAAGCTAAAAGAATACCTAATCCTGGTCCTGGATTTGCTTCTAATAAGAACATTATTGACTTTCCTGCTTCTTGAACTTGTTCTATTCCTATTGGTCCTAAAATTCCATGATTAATTGCATTGTTTAAGAATAAAATCTTACCTGGCTCTATAAATATTGAAACTAAAGGTAATAATTTCATTGAAACTAACCATTCAACACCTGATTTTAAGAAACCTGTTAAAACAACAACTACAGGTCCTATTGCAAAAAATGCAAGTATAGCCATTATCATTCCTAAAATACCGATTGAGAAGTTATTTACTAGCATTTCAAATCCTGCTGGTACTTTTCCGTCAACAGCTTCGTCAAACTTCTTGATTACAAAGCCTGCTAAAGGTCCCATTATCATTGCTCCAATAAACATTGGAATTTCTGATCCAACAATAACTCCCATAGTTGCTACTGCTCCAATAACTCCGCCTCTTGCTCCTGCAACCATTTTACCGCCAGTAAAACCAATTAATAAAGGTAATAAGTAAGTTATCATAGGACCAACTAAAGTTCCTAATGATTCATTTGGTGTCCATCCTGTAGGAATAAAAAATGCTGTTATAAGTCCCCAAGCTATAAAAGCTCCAATGTTAGGCATTACCATACCACTTAGAAATTTACCAAATCTCTGCATAGTATCTTTTGTAGTAGTTTTAGAATTTGCCATTAAATTCCCCTCCATTTATTTTATTTCTATTTTTGTAAACTTTTACTTTGTAATCTCATTATATTTAACACCACTACTTAATTCAATTTGAAGAAACCTTCCTTTTGTCAACTAACATTAGTGACAAATTTGCCTGTATAGAAATATAACTATTTTTATCCCTTTATTAGAACAAAATTTATACTGTACTCATTATATATTTACAAAAAAAATATGCATAAAACTGTTACTTACAGCCTTATGCATATTTTAAATCATTTCTTTTAACGCTTTTTTAAATGTCTCATCTTCTAAATCTGAATAGCCCTTATGTATAACTTGATCTATGTCTTCCTTATCAAAAACATAGCAATATTCTTCCCCTAAATACCCCTCTGGATAAAGACATCCTAAATAATCATTTAGCTTTTCACTATTTCCTGAATATATCTTTCTTCCTATTATTATTAACTTTTTATACCCATCTCTTAAAACAACTATTGTTCCTAATGGCAATAAATCCATTTTTTATCCTCCAGATTCTATATATAATTCTATAAATATTGTACTACATATGTTTTTCTTTTTATAGTATATATCACTTTATGAATATCTATAAAAATCAGTATAATAAAAAAGTATAAAATATATTAATTATTGTAGCCTAATTAGTAGAGGCCTTTTAGTTAATATATTTCATACTTTATAAATAAATTTTATTTAGCAATTCCCTACTTAAACGTTTACTATCTTGCTAAAAATACATGTTCAATAATTAAAATTGAACAGCGTAATTGATTCTATCTAAGTTTTCATCCATAAATATATCTTGAAGTGTTATTATATTTCCCCTTAAGTCTACTACATTAGAAAGCTCATATCCCCATTTACAATTATTAAATACATTTAAATCATTACTAGTTTCATTAATAACATAAGGTTCACGTATATTTCCTACTGCTAAAACCAAATTTCCATTAGAATCTTTTTCATCTACTAATATAAACTTTTCAAATTGATTATAATTACTAGGTAAATTATTTAGTGTATATATGCCCTTCTCTATAATATCATCTATAGTATCTTTAGTTGCTTTTAGTATTAATATTTTGTTTTCCCCCATTAAACAGCTTGTTAAACACATACAATCACCTCATCCTTTTTATATCTCCCACATAATTTAATTCTATATATTATATTTTATCAAATATATAATATTTTTTCAAAATGCTATATTCTATTAAATAGGAGATTTTTTTTAATATCATCCTTTATTATTTATAAATATAGTATGCATTATAATATTCTTATTTATTAAATTCAGTAGATTTAAATTTGTATTCTCTCCTACCATTTATTCAAAACTCTTTCTGCAAATGCCAAAAAATTTTTCAAACAAAAATACACACTCTTATATTGCTATAAGAGTGTGCATTTTCCTATATATTAAGCTTCTTTTGATAACTCTTCTAAATCAGCTATTATTACTTTAACTAAGTCTAACTTTCCTTTAGCGTAGTCCTTGTCGTTTAACCAATCAATTCCAAGTTCTAATGCTTTTTCTGTTTCTTTATATTCATTTAGTAGTTTTTTTACTAATTCTTCTCTCATAATACTTCTCTCCTTTAATTACAATCTATTCAACAGTAACAGATTTTGCTAAATTACGAGGTTTATCTACGTCACACCCCTTTTGTTTTGCTACGTAATAAGCTATTAATTGAAGTGGAATTACTGATAAAAGTGGAGTTAATAATTCATGAGTTCTTGGAATATATATTACTTCGTTACAAACTTCACTTGCTTCATTATCACCTTCAATAGCTATTGCTAAAACCCTAGCTCCTCTTGTAATAACTTCTCTAATATTACTTATCATTTTATCCTTTAGTTTATCATCTGTTAATAAAGCTATAATTGGAGTTCCTTCTTCAACTAAAGCAATTGTTCCATGCTTAAGTTCTCCGCCAGCATATGCATCTGAATGAATATAAGATATTTCTTTAAGCTTTAAAGAACCTTCTAATGCTACTGCATAGTCCATTCCTCTTCCTAAGAAGAATAAGTCCTTAGCCATATAATGCTTTGAAGCATATTTTTGTAATTCATCTTTTTTATCTAATATTAATTTTACTTTATCAGATATTACTAATAATTCTTCCTTTAGAGCTTCCGCTAAATCATTATCAATAATTCCTTTTAATTCCCCAAAGTAAATACCTAAAATGTAAAATGCTACTAACATTGTTTCATAAGCTTTTGTTGATGCAACTGCTATTTCTGGGCCTGCCCAAGTATAAATAACATGATCTGCTTCTCTTGAAACTGAGCTTCCAACAACATTGGTAATAGCAAGAACCTTTGTGCCTACTTTCTTAGCATCTCTTAATACAGCTAAAGTATCTGCTGTTTCCCCAGATTGGCTAACAACTATAACTAATGATTTATCTGTTATTAGTGGATCTCTATATCTGAATTCTGAAGCAATATCAACTTCAACTGGTATCTTAGCTAACTTTTCTATTATAGTTTTTCCAACTAATCCTGCATGATAAGCTGTTCCACATGCAACTATAAATACTCTATCGAAGGTTTCTAATTCTTCCTTTGAAAGATTTATATCATCTAAATTAACTGGTGTATTTCTTAAAACTCTAGATGTTAAAGTATCTTTTATAGCCTTTGGTTGTTCATGTATTTCTTTTAGCATGAAATCTTCATAGCCACCCTTTTCAGCTGCATCTACATCCCAAGTAACATGGTAAATTTCCTTATTAATTTCTTCACCATCTTCTGTTTTAATTTCCACTCCATCATTAGTTAAAATTACAAATTCTTTATCTTCTAATAAATATACTTCTCTAGTATGATTAATAACTGCTGGTATATCAGAAGCTATGAAATATTCATTTTCCCCTAAACCAACTATTAATGGACTATCTTTTCTAACTGCTACTATTTTATCTGGTTCATCTTTACAGATAACCCCAATAGCATAACTACCTTCCATCTTTCCTGTTGCTTTAACTACAGCTTCAAACAAATCACCTTTATAGTAATAATCTACTAAATTTGGTATTACTTCAGTATCTGTTTCTGAATAAAATTCATATCCCTTAGTTTTTAACCATTCCTTTAGTTTTATATAGTTTTCTATAATTCCATTATGCACAACACTAATTGTTGCATTTTCATTTGTATGCGGATGTGAATTAATGTCTGATGGTTCTCCATGAGTTGCCCATCTAGTATGACCTATTCCTATTAATCCATTTAAAGGGCTCTGCATTAAATTATCTTCTAAGTTCTTTAAACGTCCCTTATACTTTCTTACTTTTATTTCTCCATCTTCTAATACAGCTACTCCTGCTGAGTCATATCCTCTATATTCTAATTTAGATAATCCCTCAACTAATATTGGAGATGCTTCCTGTCTTCCTACGAATCCAACTATTCCACACATATTTTTTTCTTCCTTCCATTGTCTATTATTTTTGATTTAAATTTAAAGCCTATAGAAAAAATTGCAAACAAAAAAAATTAAAGCACAATATATTTGCTACAAAATTCATCCTTTGTTTATACTTTAATTTTACATTTTTTCCTTTTATTTTTCAATTATCCTATAAAACTTTGAAGGTTTTAACACCTGGCTAATATTGTGCTGTAAATCACTTTACAGTTTTGTTAGCTGTTAACGGTAGTGTGTATTACCGTGGGGCACCCGCCGAAGTATCGATACTCCCCAACCTCGTCCACTCAAAAGAGCTGTAGCAACAGTTCCTAATTAAAAATGTAGAATTACTGAAAATATATCCATTATAGAAATTTCTTATTTAATTTTACATTTTACATTGTTGGATAGCACATTTGAGTTCTGGCGCTTTTTACTTTTCTATACTCCTTTCTTTAATATTAAGTTATTTAATTTGTAGTACATATTATGCAACTACTCTCAAACTATACACTAATTTTATCATAATTTTTATCAAAATCAACCATTTTAATTAAAATTTATTTATTTTAGCTTATATTTTAAGTTTATTCTTTTATATCTCTATTTTTCTCCTGTTTACTCCTGTTAATAACTATACGTTTAGATGTCTAGACATATTTACAATGCATAATGATCAATATATAATGCATAATTGTTGAAAAAACTTAGCTTAGGCTAAGTTATTAGATTAATTTAAGATAATAACAAATTTGTATTTATTAAGTTACTTAATTTTAAATTAGAATAAATCATTGATTATAAATATATACTAATGTAATAAAATAAAGTACCTTAGTATATCTTTATGTATCACTATTTTAAAGGAGTAAGATATGGATTTGTTTTCAAATTATCCTATATTATTTATACTTTCTATATTTTCAATGTTTTTATCTACATTCTTATTTATTAACATATTAATTTTTAGATCAAAAAATAAAAAGAATAATAATTCTATCATTCCTTTAATCTTTATATTAGGATTAATTTCTTTAATAATAGAAATCATTCTTTTTCTATTACAAGAAACTAAAATAATAATGCTATTTATATTACTTCCAATAGTATTCTTCTCCATCACACTTACCTATCTTAAAGTTAAAAGATAAGTACTATTACAATTATTTATTTAAAGATAATGAACTAGCTATTAATAACTTCTTTAAAATTATCTATTAATTTTAATTTTTCTTGTCTTGATAATTGTTTTATTTCATATTCTCTTTTCATTGCCTCTCTTTTATCTTCAAATGTTTCAAAATAAACTAGCTCTACTGGAAGCCTAACTCTTGTATATTTAGCGCCCTTTCCACTATTATGAGTTTTAAGTCTTTTTTCTAAGGAGGTTGTCCATCCTGTGTATAAAGTATTATCTGAACATTTTAAAATGTATACGTAATTCATTTTTTCTCCTAATCTATAATTATTTTATTTCATTAAATAAATTATAACTTAATAAAAGGCTATCTTAAACTTTTAAGATAACCTTTTTTAATCTTAATTATTTAAATGTATTTTCAATTCTTGTTTTCATTTCTTCTACTTTATCATTGGCTACATCTTTCTTTTCTCTTATTGCTGTATCATATTCATTAAATAAATTTTCCATATCATCTAATGTACTTCTTATAGAAGCATCTTCTACTGTATTTCTTAGATTTGTAAGTTTACCTTTAAATTCTGTACTATATTTATCCCAGTCTTCAGCATTTATATTTTCTACTCCGCCCCCAACTTTTTCATTAAATTCTGTATATAAGTTATTTACAGAAATTCTATGTTCATCCATTGAAGTTCCTTGATTATTTGTTCCATCTGGTGTTCCAGCTCCAGTGGTTCCATTCATTCCATTATTTTCACCCATTCCTGTACCATTGGTTCCATCTGTTACACCTGTACCTGAATTATTATTTGTTGATGGATTTTCTGTGTTATTTCTTCCACAAGCTGCTAGTCCAAAACTACAAGTTATCAACATACCTATTAATAATTTTTTCATTTTTACTCCTCCTCATTTAGCCACATAGTTATTTTCCCTCTAGCTTTAAAAAAATATACTCTTAGCTAAATGTGATATTCTTTGTAACCCTTCAATAAAAAAGAAAAAAAGTTAATTTCCAAAATCCAATTAAGTAATTTCAAAATTAACTTTTAACTATTTTATATTAACTTTTCTATTTAAAATTCTTTACTCTATCTTATCTATTATCTCTTACTGCTTACTTATTAACGACCTAATAAAACTCCAGCTAAAATAGTAATAGCATAAACTAAATTTGTAATAACAAAGTTTTTAACTGCTAATATAAAAGTATCCTTTTTAGTTTGAAGTTTATTAAACTTATTAATATTTCCTTGAACTACTTTTAATACTAATAAAGTTACTAATGAAACTACTGGTAATACTCTAAATACTACAGCAATAAATATAGAAATAAATCCAATGTAGTATAACCATTTAAATACTTTTAATGCATTTTCTTTGCCAATATATATTGGTAGTGTGTATCTTTTATTTTCTATATCTTCATCTATATCGCAAATATTATTTGCAAGCATTATATTTGAGATTCCCATTATTGGAGATATACAGATTATAAATATACTAATTAACTCTATAAAATTCAAATTTATGTTTATATTACTTAATCCATTAATGTTTATACTTAATACACTTGTATCAAATATGTGAATATAAACAGATAAAAATGTTATTATGAAGCCCATAGCAAGTCCAGAAAAAATTTCACCAAAGGGTGTTCTTGAAATAGGAATTGGTCCAAAGGAATATGCTACTCCAATTACAAAGGATATTGCTCCAATTAATAGGACTATAATATTAGTATTTTTAACTAATAATAATCCTAATGCTGCTGCTATAACTAACATTGTATAAATTAAAAATCTAACTGCCTTTGGATTTAAGTTATGACTTACTATTGCATTATGAGTTTCATACCCATAACCTTCTTTTTTAATTGCCTTAGCATAATCCATATAATTATTTATAGCTGTTGTGGTCATATCAAATATTATCATTGATAAAAACATTATAATTGCATTTTTTAAATTAAAATCATCATATCTGTATAAAGCATAAAAAGTTCCTATTAAATATGGAATTACGCTTGCTACTTTTGTTTGTATTTCCACTAGTTTTAAAAAGCTTTTAATATTCATTTGTTTTCCCCCTTATTTATTATTTAAATATTTTAACATAAAATAACGAAAATTATAATCCATATAAAATATAAGAATTCTTACTTAATTTATAATAATTTAACATATTTGCATTAAATGTAATATATGTTATTATTAACAAATTATATTGATAAATTTTTATTTTATAGGGGGCTACAATATGAAATTATCCTTAAATGAATCAATATTTAAATCTATTCCAATTGCAGGAAAGGAACTAATTAACGGAGGCTCTTTCGGATTTGAAGGCGGACTTGTAGCAACTATTGTAATGATCCTATCAGTAATTATTACTCTATCAATTATAAAGAAAAATAACACTGAAGAACTAAATATTGAAGCATATTAAAAAATAAAGGAGCTGTATTACAGCTCCTAATTTATAGTTCTACATTGTGCTATAGCACCTATACCATTAATCTAACTTCTTAGTATCTATCCAGCTCATCATTCCTCTAAGTTCTTCACCAACTTTTTCGATTGGATGTTCTGCTTCCATTTTTCTTCTTGCATTAAACATTGGTCTTCCAACTTGGTTTTCTAGTAACCAGTTCTTTGCAAAGGTTCCATCTTGGATTTCCTTTAATACCTTCTTCATTTCTTTCTTTGTTTCCTCTGTTACTATTCTATCCCCAACCATGTAGTCACCATATTCTGCTGTATCAGATATTGAATATCTCATCATACTCATACCACCTTGATATAGTAAATCTACAATTAATTTCATTTCATGTAAGCATTCGAAGTATGCATTTTCAGGTGCATATCCTGCTTCTACTAAAGTTTCAAATCCAGCCTTTATAAGTGCTGTACAACCTCCGCATAAAACTGCTTGTTCACCAAATAAATCTGTTTCTGTTTCGTCTTTAAATGTAGTTTCTAGAACCCCAGCTCTTGCTCCTCCAATACCATTAGAGTATGCTAAAGCTAAATCTCTTGCAGTTCCTGTTGGATTTTGATATACAGCAATTAAACATGGAACTCCAGAGCCTTCAGTATATGTTCTTCTTACCATATGTCCAGGTCCCTTAGGTGCACACATAAATACATCTACATCTGATGGTGGAACAATTTGTCCATAATGAATGTTAAATCCATGAGCAAATACTAATGCATTTCCTTCTTCTAAGTTTGGAGCAATTTCTGATTTATAAACTTGTGCTTGTTTCTCATCTGGTAATAATATCATTATAATATCTGCTGCCTTTGCTGCTTCTGCAACTGTTGCTACTTCTAAGCCAGCCTCTTCAGCTCTTTTCCATGATTTACTTCCATTATAAAGGCCAACTACAACATCTACTCCGCTTTCATGTAAATTTAAAGCGTGTGCATGACCTTGACTACCATATCCAATTATTGCAACTTTCTTCCCCTTTAATAAATCTAAATTTGTGTCCTTTTCATAATACATTTTTGCCATTTTTCTAACCCCCTATTATTTAAACATCATCTTCGCTTATTATTTCATTAATTGCTGCACCTGGTGCAACCATAGGAAATACCTTTTTATCATTGTTTATTACATAATCTATTACCACAGGTCCTTTATACTCTAAAGCTTCTTTTAATACTGGTACAAGTTCCTCTTTTTCAAAAACTCTATATCCCTTACCTCCAAATGCTTCAGCCACTTTCACAAAATCTGTAGTATTATTTAAAGTTGTAGAAGAATATCTGCCTTCATAGAAGAAATTCTGCCACTGTCTAACCATTCCTAAAGAATTATTATTCATTATTATAACTATTATTGGCAACTTATTTTTAGCTGCTGTAGCTAATTCATTACAGTTCATTCCAAAACTTCCATCACCAGCAATATTTATTACTTGCTTATCCTTTAATGCCATTTGAGCTCCAATTGAAGCACCTAAGCCATACCCCATAGTTCCAAGGCCCCCTGATGATATAAAGGTTCTTGGTGTTTTAAATTTAAAGAATTGAGAAGCCCACATCTGATGCTGTCCAACTTCTGTTGTAAGAACAAAGCTTCCATCATCCAACTCGCTTAGTTTTCTAAATAAGAATTCTGGAGTTAATTCTCCTGTTTCAGATGTTTCTTCCACTTTTAAAGCCTTAAGCTCTCTCATCTTTTCAAGCCATTCTTCATTTTTCTTTTCTTTAAGAAGTGGAATTAACTTTTGAAGAACCATTTTTAAATCTCCAATTACAAAAGCATCTACTTTCACATTTTTATTTATTTCTGCTGGGTCAACATCTATATGAATAACCTTTGCATTTTTAATATGATTTTGATTGCTTATTACCCTATCACTAAATCTTGCCCCAAGATTAATTAATAAATCACATTTACTAACTAATATATTAGAAGCTTTACTTCCATGCATTCCTATCATGCCAGTATATAATGGATGATTATATGGGAATGATGACATTGCCATAAGAGACGTTGCTATTGGAGAATTTATTTTATTAACAATCTCTTTAAGCTCTTCATAAGCTCCTGATGCTACTATTCCTCCACCTGCATATATAAATGGATTTTCTGATTCATTAATTAATTTTGCAACACTTTCTAAGGCTTCCTTTGTTATATGCTTAGTTTTTCTCTCAACTTCCTTAGGAATTATTGGTTCATATATTGCTTTAGCAGCAGTTATATCTTTAGGTATATCTATTAATACAGGCCCTGGTCTTCCTTCCCTAGCTATATAGAAAGCTTCCTTTACTATCTTCTGTAGATCATTAATATCTTTAACAATGTAATTGTGCTTTGTTATTGGCATTGTAATTCCCGTAATATCTACTTCTTGGAAACTATCTTTTCCTAATAATGGCTTAGTTACATTTCCTGTAATAGCCACCATTGGGATAGAGTCCATATATGCAGTTGCAATACCAGTAACTAAATTAGTTGCTCCAGGTCCAGATGTAGCTAAACAAACACCAACTTTTCCAGTAGCTCTTGCATATCCATCAGCTGCATGAGAAGCACCCTGCTCATGAGCAGTTAATATATGGGTAATCTTATCCCTATATTTATAAAGCTCATCATATATATTTAAAACAGCACCACCCGGATATCCGAATATGGTATCAACACCCTCATCTAAAAGGGATTTAATTAAAATTTCAGCTCCAGTTATAATCATAAATACCCCCCTTTTCTCAATTAATAATGCACTTCTATCAATGCATAATACACTTTTATCAATGCATAATGCATAATTAATAATGCATAATTATGAAAATTGTAAATTCTAAAAGAATTTAATGCATAATTTTTTAATTCCTTCATTCTTTCATGCCAATTTTGCTTCAGCAAAGAGGCTCTTCATTCTTTCATTTCAATTTTGTGAATGCAAAAGAGAATCTTCATTTTCTAAATTCCGACTCTGGAGGAATTTACTCCTTAATTATGCATTGTGCATTACCCATTATTAATTAACTTACATTATGCATTACGCATTATTCATTACCCATTACTTCAGTATTGCTCCTGTGCTAGCAGAACTTACTAACTTCGCATATCTTGCTAAATATCCTTCAGTTACTTTTGGTGGTAATGGTTTGAAGTTTCTTCTTCTTTCTTCTAAAACTTCATCATCTACTAATAGTTCTAGTTTCCCATTTGGAATATCTATTGAAATAATATCCCCCTCTTCTACTAATCCTATAGTTCCACCTTCAGCTGCTTCTGGAGAAATATGTCCGATAGCGGCACCTTTAGTAGCTCCACTAAATCTTCCATCAGTTATTAATGCTACATATTTATCTAATCCCATTCCTGCAATTGCTGATGTTGGTGATAGCATTTCTCTCATACCAGGTCCACCCTTAGGTCCTTCATATCTAATTACTACTACATCACCTTTAACTATTTTCTTAGATAAAATTGCTTCTATTGCATCTTCTTCTAAATCAAATACTCTTGCTGGACCCTTATGAACTAGCATTTCTTCTAATACTGCTGACTTCTTAACTACTGCACCATCTACTGCTAAGTTTCCTTTTAATACTCTAATTCCACCAGTTGAACTAAATGGTTCATCTACACTTTTAATTACATTATAATCAAGAACTTCTACTCCCACTAAATTTTCCTTATGAGTTTTAGATGTAGCTGTTACGCAATCTAAATCTAAAAGGTCCTTCTTTGAAAGTTCCTTCATAACGGCTTGAATTCCACCTGCCCAATATAATTCTTCAATATGAGTATCTGAAGCTGGTGCTAACCTACAAAGATTTGGTGTTACTTCTGATACTTCGTTAATCATATCTAGATTTAAATCTACTCTTGCTTCATTAGCAATTGCTGTTAAATGAAGAACACTATTTGTAGAGCAGCCTAAAGCCATATCTACAGTTAATGCATTTCTTATAGATTTTTCATTTACTATATCTCTCGGCTTAATATCTTTAGCTAATAAGTCCATTATTTTCATACCTGCATATTTAGCAAGTCTCATTCTTTCTGAATATACTGCTGGTATTGTTCCATTTCCAGGTAACCCTAACCCTAGAACTTCTGCTAAGCAATTCATTGAATTTGCTGTAAACATACCTGAACATGAGCCACATGTTGGGCATGCCTTATTTTCCATATCACATAAATCTCCCTCTAACATAGTCCCATTCTCAAATGCCCCAACTGCTTCAAACATAGTTGAAAGAGATACATCCTTACCCTTGAATTTACCTGCTAACATTGGGCCTCCACTAATTACTATTGCTGGTATGTTAAGTCTTAGTGCTGCCATCATCATACCTGGTACAATCTTATCGCAATTTGGTATTAATACTAATGCATCAAAAGCATGTGCTTTTACCATACATTCAATAGTGTCTGCTATTAACTCTCTTGTAACTAAGGAATATCTCATTCCTTCATGTCCCATTGCTATACCATCACATACGCCTATTGTTGGAAATACTATTGGAGTGCCTCCAGACATAAGTACTCCCTTTTTAACTGATTCTACTATTTTATCTAAATTTATATGACCTGCTATTATATCATTTTGTGAAGTTACAACTCCTATTAATGGTTTATTTATCTCTTCGTCAGTTAACCCTGTTGCCTTTAGTAATGATCTATGGGGTGCCCTTTGTGGACCCTTTTTTATCACATCACTCCTCATATATTTCACCTCTCACTTATATATTTTTTAATACTAGATTGCCTATCTCACTAGTTCCAACTAGCTTCATTCCGTCACTCATTATATCCCCTGTTCTATATCCTTCTTCTAAAACCTTAACTACTGCCCCTTCTATAATTTTTGCTTCATCTTCTAAATTAAAGCTGTATCTTAGCATCATTGCTGCTGAAAGTATAGTTGCTAATGGATTTGCAATTCCCTTTCCTGCAATATCTGGTGCACTTCCATGTATAGGTTCATACATTCCAAGCTTTCCTTCTCCTAAAGATGCTGATGGTAGCATACCAATTGATCCTGTTATCATACTTGCTTCATCTGATAAAATATCCCCAAACATATTAGAAGTTACTATTACATCAAATTGCTTTGGATCCCTTACTAATTGCATAGAAGCATTATCCACATACATGTGATTAACATAAACTTCTGGATAATCCTTAGCAACTTCCTCTATAACACTTCTCCAAAGTCTTGAAGTTTCTAATATATTCGCTTTATCCACACTTGTAAGTCTTTTATCCCTTTTCATAGCTGTGTCAAAAGCAATTTTAGCTATTCTTCTTACTTCATTTACATTATATCTTTCAGTATCGTAAGCACCTTGTACCCCATTAATTTCTTCTCTGCCTCTTTCACCGAAATATATTCCCCCAGTTAATTCTCTAACTACACATATATCTATACCATCACCTATTATGCTATCCTTTAATGGTGATGCATCCTTTAGTGGTGCATATAATAAAGCTGGTCTTAAATTACAATATAAATTAAGACCTCCTCTTAATCCAAGTAATGCTTGCTCTGGTCTAACCTTTGCATTAGGGTCGTCCCATTTAGGGCCCCCAACAGCCCCAAGTAATACTGCATCAGCCTTTTTGCAAGCTTCTAAAGTTTCATCCGGTAAAGGTGTGCCTTTTTCATCTATAGCACATCCTCCTGCTAATAAATATTCGTATTCAAAAACATGATTAAATTTATCCCCAACACAATTCAAAACATTCATAGTTTGTTCCACAACTTCTGGACCAATTCCATCCCCTGGTATTACAGCTATTTTATATTTCATAATAACCCCCTGATTTATAATTAATAATGGATAATTGATAATGCATAATTTATGAAATAATTCAGGCGAGCTGAATTATGAAACTTTCTAAATTCCTTCGGAATTTATTCATTAATTTTTTCATTCTTTCATGCCGCCTTTGCCTTAGCAAATAGGCTTTTACTTCTTTCATTTTCCAAAACTCCCAAGGAGTTTTCACCTTAATTATGCATTATTCATTGTGCATTACCCATTAATTTTGTGCTTGTTGCTTCTCTTTAATATAATTTACTAGTCCCCCGCAGTTAATTATTCTTTGCATAAATTCTGGAAATGGCTCTCCTTGATATTCTTGATTTTTAGTATTATTTTTTATAATTCCTGTTGTAAAGTCTACTTCAAGCTCATCACCTGCATCTATTGCTTTAACTGCTTCATCACATTCTAATATAGGTAATCCTATATTTATTGCATTTCTATAAAAGATTCTTGCAAATGTGGATGCTATAACACAGCTTACTCCACTTTCTCTTATAGCTATTGGTGCATGTTCTCTAGATGAGCCACATCCAAAGTTCTTATTTGCAACAATAATATCTCCTTTTTGAACATTCTTTGTAAATTCTTTATCTATATCTTCCATACAGTGAGTTGCTAATTCCTTTGGATCAGAGGTATTTAAATACCTTGCTGGAATTATTACATCTGTATCTACATTATCTCCATACTTAAAAACTCTACCTTTTGCTTTCATTGAAAAGCCCCCTTTTTTATAATTAATAATTAATAATGCATAATGTATAATTGTTGAAATAATTCAGGCAAGCTGAATTATGAAAATTTATAAATTCCATAGGAATTTATTCTTTCATTTTTTCATGCCGATTTTGCTTCAGCAAATAGGCCTTTCATTATTTCATTTTCCAAAACTCCGAAAGGAGTTTTCACCTTAATTATGCATTAAGCATTGTTNTTCTGGGTTTGTTATTTTCCCTGTAAGTGCTGATGCTGCTGCAACTGCTGGACTCGCTAGATATACTTCTGATTCTACATGTCCCATTCTTCCCACGAAGTTTCTATTTGTAGTTGAAACTGCTCTTTCTCCTTTTGCTAGGATTCCCATATGTCCTCCTAAGCATGGCCCACAAGTTGATGTTGAGAATACTGCACCTGCTTCTACTAAATCTCTTATTATTCCTTCTTCTAAAGCTTGAAGGTAAATTTTTTGAGTTCCAGGGAATACAATACATCTAATTCCTTTTTTAATTTTCTTTCCCTTTATAATATCTCTTGCTATTCTTAAATCAGATATTCTTCCATTTGTACAAGATCCTATAACTACTTGATCTACTTCTATATCCCCAACATCATCTATAGGTCTTGTATTTTCAGGTAAATGTGGGAAAGCAACTGTTGGTCTTAATGTGCTTAAGTCTATTTCATAAACTTCATCATATTCAGCATCTTCATCTGCTTCAAAAACCTTCCACTCTCTATCTGAATGTTCCTTTAAATATTCAATAGTTACATCATCTACAGGGAAGATTCCATTTTTTCCACCTGCTTCAATAGCCATATTTGCCATTGTAAATCTATCATCTATTGAAAGATATTTTATTCCATCTCCAACGAATTCCATGGATCTATATAATGCCCCATCAACACCTATAATTCCAATGATATGAAGAATTATATCTTTACCACTTATCCACTTTGCTGGTTTATTTTTTAGAACAAATTTTATAGCTGATGGAACTTTAAACCAACATTTACCTATAGCCATTCCAGCTGCCATATCTGTGGAACCTATTCCTGTTGAAAAAGCTCCTAATGCCCCATAAGTACACGTGTGTGAATCTGCCCCAATAGCAACATCTCCAGCAACTACTAATCCCTTTTCTGGAATTAGACAGTGTTCAATTCCCATTTCACCAACATCGAAGTAATTAGTAATTTCCTTTTCTTTAACAAATTCTCTTATCATCTTATTTTGCTCTGCTGCTTTTATATCCTTATTAGGAGTAAAGTGATCTGGTACAATAGCTACCTTCTCTTTATCAAAAACTTTTTCTAACTTTAATTTATAAAATTCATTAACTGCTACTGGTGATGTAATATCATTACCTAGCACTAAATCTAAATCTGCTTCAATTAATTGACCTGCTTTTACACTTTCTAATCCTGCATGGGCTGCAAGGATTTTTTGAGTCATAGTCATACCCATGTTTTTAGTCCCCCTTTTTAAAAATAAGTTTTTAATTTCTTTTCTATATCTTTAATTAATTTATATTCAATTGAATCAACTAAGGCTATTAAACTAGCCTCTATAACATCTCTAGATACCCCAACAGTACTCCAGTTTTCCATACCATCTGTTGATTCTATTAAAACCCTTACCTTTGCTCCTGTAGCACTTTCTGAATCTAAAACTCTAACCTTATAATCTATAAGTCTTACTTCTTTTAATTGTGGATAGAATACTTCAAGCGCTTCCCTTAATGCTTTATCTAATGCATTTACAGGTCCATCACCTTCTGCTGCTGTCATTTTATTTTTTCCTTCCACTACAACATTTATTAATGCTGTTGATGTAAAATCCTTAGTATTCCAAGGCTGTTCCCCAATTGTTTTAAAATGTTTTAGTTCAAAGAAAGGCTCGTACTTGCCTATAGTCTTTCTAATTAAAAGTTCTACTGTCCCTTCAGCTCCCTCAAACTTATAACCTTCATATTCTAATTCTTTAAGTCTATTTGTTATCTTTTCAACTTCATCGCTTTCTCTAGTTATACTTGGAAATACCTTTTGAATTTCTTTTAAAATTGTACTTTTACCACTTACTTCAGATATTAGGAATCTTCTATCATTTCCTACAGCCTCTGGCTTTATATGCTCATAGGATTCTGGAGTCTTACAAATTGCATCAATATGCATTCCCCCTTTATGAGCAAAGGCTGATGCCCCTACATATGGCATATTATCTAAAAGTTTTATATTAGATATTTCCGAAATATATTTTGATGTCTTTGTTAGCTCTGAAAGCTTATTTTCAGGAATAGATTCATATCCAAGCTTTAATTGTAGTGTTGGTATTATAGCTGATAAATTTGCATTACCACACCTTTCACCAATACCGATAAAAGTTCCTTGTACATGAGATGCCCCACATTCTATAGCCATTATTGAATTAGCTATAGCCATTCCTATATCATTATGACAATGAATTCCGATTTTATCACCTACTAAAGCTACTACATTTTCAACAATCTCTTTAATTTCTGAAGTTAAAGTTCCACCATTAGTATCACAAAGAGTTATTACATCTGCCCCAGCTTCCTTTGCTGATATTAATGTTTTTATAGCATAATCGCTATTTGCCTTATACCCATCAAAAAAGTGTTCTGCATCATATACAACTTCTTTATTATGGCTTTTCAAATATATTATAGAATCCCTTATCATATTTAAATTTTCATCTAATGATGTTTTTAATATTTCTTTTACTTGAAAGTCCCATGACTTACCGAAAATAACAACTACCTCTGTATCTGCTTTTAATAAACTTTTTATGTTATTATCATCTTCAGCCCTTATATTTGCTTTTCTCGTTGCCCCAAAGGCTGATAGCTTTGAGTTCTTAAGATTTATTTCCCTCATTCTCTTAAAAAACTCCATATCCTTTGGATTAGATCCAGGGTTACCAGCTTCTATATAAGAAACCCCCAGTTTATCTAAAGCAATAGCAACCTTTATCTTATCCTCAAGAGAAAATGAAATATCTTCACCCTGTGCCCCATCTCTTAATGTAGAATCAAAGATTTCTATATATCTTTTGCTCATTGCTAAAACCCCCTAATAAGTAATGGATAATGGATAATTAACAATGCATAATTTATGATATAATTCAGCATAGCTGAATTATGAAATTTTCTAAACTCCTTTGGAGTTTATTCCGCAATTATGCATTATGCATTATGCATTACGCATTAATTTTGCATTAATTAAAGTATTCTCCATAATTAGTAATATCTTTATCTCCTCTTTCTAAAGCTGCTATTCCTGTTCTAACTATTTCTACAATTCCGTAGTCTTCCATTAATTCTATTAGTGCATTAATCTTACTATCATCACCTGTTAATTCTATTGTTACAGTATTGTGAGCAACATCTATTATCTTGCTTCTAAATATTTTTACTACTTCGTTAATTGCCCCTCTTTTTTCTGGTGAAGCTTTTACTTTTATTAAGACTAACTCTCTATAAATTGAATGTTCTGATTCTAATTCGTGAACTCTTAAAACATCTTCTAGTTTATTAAGTTGTTTTATGAATTGCTCTAAAACATCATCGTTTCCCATTAATACAATAGTCATTCTTGATATTTCTTCTTTTTCAGTTCTTCCTACTGTTAAACTATCGATATTAAATCCACGTCTTGCAAATAGTCCTGAAACTCTTGTTAAAACCCCCGATGAATTCCTTACTAATACAGATAATACATGCCTTTCCAAATTATTAGCCCCCTTTTTTAAAAAATTGTGTAAAAAAACCACCCTTAATGAAAGAATCATTTTGGTGGTATATAATTCCGCCTTAATTTCTACAATCACTAGGTTCTAACAAACCCTTGCCTTTAACGGTGCTTACCGGTTATCACTTATTAACACATCTTTGCACTTTCAGTGACACTGCTCTAGAGTGATTATTATCTAGTAAAGTATCCATTCACACCTGACATGGACTCTCTGAAACTTTTAGCCTAAATAAAGGTCTCCTTCATTGCATTTATAATCATACGGTCATATTAAGTTTTTCGTATTGCTAAGATTTTACTACCTACAACTACATAGTGTCAAGAATTTTTAGAAAACTTTGTTAATTCTCTTTTTTAACAGTTTATTTTGCGTATAATATTACCAATTTATTATTTTTTTAGTAATTTTATTAATAATTTCATATCAAATTTTGATATTGTATATTTATATTTCATATTTTTTTCTAATAATTTAACAATTTAATATGTTTAAATTTTATGAATATTTTTAGATAAAATGTAAAATATTATCTTTTTTTTTTTAATAATCATCTATCTTGTAATAAAAAAAGGAATTCAAGATATGAATTCCTTTCTTTTGTCTATCCAATTTTAATACAAGTCATAGATACTGAAGAATTTTGTATACTTTGATGGACAACTTCTACTTTATCATCTTTGTCTTGTGCGCCCACTACATACAAAATTGGTAAAAAGTGTTCATCTGTTGGTACTGCAAGTTTTGATATATCTCCTAAAGATTTATAATTAATTAAGGTTTCATAGTCATTATTTCTAACTGCATTAACAATATAATTATCAAAGGCTTCAGCCCATTCATGAGATTTTCCATAGATATCATAATCTGCAGTTCTTAAGTTATGAACTATATCCCCACTGCCAATTATTAATATCCCCTCGTCTCTAAATCCTCTTAATTTTCTTCCTATATCGTAGTGTTGTTCTTCTGTTAATAATGCATTTAAACTTATTTCAAAAGTGGGTATATTAGCTTTTGGATAAAGATATTTTAAAACTCCCCAAGCAGCATGATCTAATCCCCATTCATCAGTAAGTTTTGCACCCTCTTCTTTTAATTCTTTAGCAACCATTTCAGCGTATTCTTCTCCACCTTCTGGCTCATATTTTATATTATATATTTCCTTTGGAAATCCATAAAAGTCATAAATTTGTCTTGGCCTTTTACTGTATGTTATATATGTTCCTTTTGTTTTCCAATGAGCTGAAATTATAATAATAGCCTTCGGCTTTTCTAACTCTTGTCCTAGTTTTATTAATGAATTTGTATATTCATTGTCTAAAACTACATTCATTGGACTTCCATGAGATAGAAATAAAACTGGCATTTTTTTATTCATTTTATCACCTCATAAATTCATTTATTATACACATACTAATCATAATTATCCCCAATGTCAAATATACTTTTCAACAATAATTAAAGTTATTCACATCTGTATCTTTATATTAATAGAAAATTAAAGAGTCCAAACAAAGTCTGAACTCTTTCTTTAACTATTCACTATTCTCTATTACTTGTTACTTTAAACTAGATTTTACTTAGTATTAAATCTACTAAACCATGAGCCATTTTATCAATTTCTTCTTGATTTTCCCCTTCTAGCATAACTCTAACTAGTGGCTCTGTACCTGAAGGTCTTATTAAGACTCTTCCTACTCCATTTAAAGCTTCCTCTATTCTCTTTATTTCATTAACTATTTCTTCATCTTCTAAATAGATATTTTTCTTATCATTTGGAACCTTTGCATTTACTAAAACTTGTGGAAGTTCCTTCATTATTCCAGCTAGTTCACTTAAGCTCTTTCCACTTCTTTTTCTAATAGCTGCAACTTGTAGAGCTGTTACTAATCCATCTCCTGTTGTATTATAATCTAAGAAAATAATATGTCCTGATTGTTCTCCTCCTAGAACATATCCATCCTTAACCATTTCTTCTAATACGTATCTATCACCAACTTTAGTTTTTATGGTTTTTATATTTTCTCCTTTACAAGCAATATCTAAACCTAAGTTACTCATTACTGTAACTACTAAAGTATCATCCTTTAATTTACCTAAATCCTTAAGGTATTTTGCGCATAGCATTAATATAAAGTCACCATTAATAAGGTTTCCCTTTTCATCTACTGCTAAACATCTATCAGCATCTCCATCAAAAGCAAACCCTAAATCACAGTTCTTTTTAACAACGTATTCTTGTAATTCTTCTGGATGAGTAGAACCACATTTTTCATTGATATTAGTTCCATCTGGATTATCATTAATTACATATACCTCTGCACCTAATTCTCTAAATGCTTTTACAGCAGCACTATAGCAAGCACCATTTGCACAATCTAATGCAACTCTTAACCCTTTTAAATCTACAGGAATAGTTGATAAAGCATAGTCTATATATTCATCAAGTGCTGCAACTTCAATATGTGATCTTCCTAAGCTATGTCCTGTTGGACTTGGTACTCCTTCAAATCCACTTTCTATAACTCTTTGAATTTCATCTTCTAATTCATCTGGTAACTTGTATCCTTTATTATCAAAGAACTTAATTCCATTATATTCAACTGGATTATGTGAAGCTGAAATCATAATTCCTGCATCAGCATTATATTCTCTTATTAAATGAGCTACAGCTGGAGTAGGGACAACCCCTAAAATTACTGCTTCAGCTCCTACTGATAATATTCCTGAAACTAAAGCTGCCTCTAACATATCACCTGATATTCTTGTATCTTTTGCCACTAATATCTTTGGTTTATGAGTCCCTTCTGTTAATACATAAGCACCTGCTCTACCTAAAGCATAAGCTATTTCAGATGTTAACTCTGTATTAGCAATTCCTCTAACTCCATCTGTTCCAAACATTCTACTCATATTTTTTTACCTCTCTTTTTTCAATTGGTTATACATAATATAATAATAATAGTATATATTTATAGTTTATACATTACAACTTTATTATTTCTTAATTTTTTCTAGTCTATTTAAAATTAACTCATAGCCGCCAGTACCATAATTTAAGCATTTATTAACTCTACTTATAGTTGCTGTGCTTGCTCCTGTTTTTTCTGCTATCTCTGTATAAACCTTTTTTTCTTTAAGTAGTTTAGCAACATGTATTCTTTGTGATAATGATTTTATTTCATTTATTGTTGCAACATCTTCAAAAAAGCTATAACATTCATCTATATTATCTAATTGTAAAATCGCTTCAAAAAATAAATCTAATTCTGGATTTTTTAGTTTAGTTTCAACTATACCCAAACAATTCACTCCTAACTTTTATTACTAGACTTTTAAGCGTACCATAACTAAAATTATATCTTTACTATTAGCAATTTACAACTATATTAGGATAAAGTATTTATTCTTTTAAATCTTCATCTACTACTGTTTCTAAATCCTTTAATCCTCTTTCCTTTAAATTAGTATAAATAGAATCTGTTGGTACTAGCCACACTTCTCCTGTTCCCCTATAAACATTAAGTAAACCTTCTCCATTTAGTGCTGTTCCAACAAGAGTAGTACCTGATTTTTCTACTGTAAATTCTATATTACCACTTCTTAGAATTGCAAAATTCCCATCTATCTTTAATGTATCCCTATATAATTTACATCTGAATATTTCTTTTTCTGGAACTGGGATTTCTAAAACCACTATTCCACTTCCACTTAATCTAGTTTGATATATTCCTTCTTTTCCAAATATCATAGAAGATATGTTTTTTTGCATTACTGGTTCCACTTCTATTCCTTCTTCGCAAGCATAAAACAATTCATCATCTATAATAATTTCTTCATCCTCTAATTCTATTAATGTAAAATGCCCAAAACTAGGTTCTAAAAACACTTCTCCTGTTCCTTTTAAAACTGGCTTAAACATTGACTCTCCAGTAACCTTACTAGAAAAAAATTTTTTACCAAGTCCTATTATTCCACCAGTTTTAGTTACTATATCGATATTTCCCTTCATATAACTTAAAGAACCTGACTCTATTTTTACTTCACTATCATCTAAAATAATTCTAATTTGTTTTAATCTAATAGATGAATCCTTCATTAAATTAATTTGTAATGCAGTATTTAAATCCATTGCCCCTTGTAAATTATCATATTCTAAAATCTGAAACGTACTTTCATTCTTCATTTCTGATATCATATTAATTCTATTTTTCATATTATCTGAAGTTATCAAAAATATCCCCTCCCTTTAATTATTTTACCATATATTTGTAATTTAAATCACTATATTAATGTTATCCTTGAAGTATAATAAAAAAAATTAAAGAATGAAGTAATGAAAGAATTGTGGTTAAAATCCATACTGGATTTTTAAATAAAAAGATATTAATAATCTTTGTTATAAGTTTTTCTTAGAAAAACTTCCCCTATTCTTTCATTTTTTGATTTCTTCATTCTTTCATTAAAAATTACTTTGCAATTTACATGTATTCTTTAACTTCTTCTTCCCCATTTAAAACTCTAAGAGCACCCTCTGCTAAAGCTAATAATTCGTCTTCACCTGGATATACAGTAATTTCTGATATCCATCCTGTTCTATTTCTTAATTCTTCTACAACTTTTTCTGAATATGCTATTCCTCCTGTAAGAATAATTCTGTCAACCTTTCCTTTTAAAACTGTTGATATTTCTCCTACAGCTTTTGAAACTTGATATATAAAAGCATTAAAATATAACTTAGCATTTTCGTCATTTTCTTCTACAAGCTTTTCCACATCTCTAGCATCATTAGTATTTAAGTATGCTACATATCCACCTTTTCCAACTATTTTTGTGTAAACTTCTTTTTCAGTAAGCTCTCCACTATAGCACATCTTAATTAATGCTCCTACTGGAACAGTTCCTGCTCTTTCTGGTGAAAATGGACCTTCTCCATCTAGAGCATTATTAACATCTATAACTCTGCCAGCCTTATGAGCTCCTACAGAAACTCCGCCTCCCATATGGACTACAATTAAATTTAAATCTTCATATTTTAACATATTTTCTTTTGCATATCTTTTTGCAACTGCTTTTTGATTTAAAGCATGAAATTTACTTACCCTTGGTAATTCTGGAACTCCTGATATTCTAGCTACATCATCAAGTTCATCAACAACTACTGGGTCAACTATGAAGGCAGGAATATTTAGTTCTCCAGCTATTTTATCAGCTAACATTCCGCCTAAATTTGAAGCATGTTGTCCTTGTACTCCTATTTTTAAATCTTCAAGCATTCTATTGTTAACCTTATATGTTCCACTTTCCATAGGTTTTAGCATTCCGCCTCTTCCTACTATTGCTGATAATGAATTTATATCAAAATTCTTTTCTTTAAGTACATTTATTATAATGTCCTTTCTAAAATCCATTTGATCAAATATAGTATCGTATTTTCCTATCTCATCTGATGAATGTCTTAAAGTTTCTTGAAATAATTCTTTATCTCCTTGGAAAACTCCAATT
Source organism: Clostridium sp. (assembly GCF_021443865.1). GTDB lineage: Bacteria > Bacillota > Clostridia > Clostridiales > Clostridiaceae > Clostridium. The sequence continues at coordinate 7,341 of NZ_JABUTB010000035.1, read as the reverse complement.
TTTGTTGATGTTGAGCCTGGATTAATAATTAATAGATTATTTGACATACAATTTCTCCCCCAATACTATTTTATAGCTTCAGCAACTAATGCAGCTAAAGCAATTGAATTAACTTTTGTTTCAAAACTATCTGCTCTTGATGTTAGTATAACTGGTGCTGATGTTCCTACTAAAAGTCCACCATTTCTTGTTTTAGCTGTATAAGTTAATGTCTTATACATAACATTTGCTGTTTCTATATTTGGAAGTAATATTATATCTGCTTTTCCTGCCACTTCTCCTGTTATTCCTTTATGCTTTGCTGCTTCTACTGAAAGAGCATTATCAAGAGCTAAAGGCCCATCTACTATACAACCTTTTATTTGGCCTCTATCATTCATCTTAGCTAATAAAGCAGCATCAATAGTTGGTTGCATATCTTGATTTACAACTTCTACAGCACATACTGCTGCAACCTTTGGAACTTCTATTCCACAAGCACGTGCAACTCCTACTGCATTATTTAGAATTTGAACTTTTCCCTTTAAATCTGGATAAGTATTAAATGCTGCATCTGTTAATAGAATTAACCTATCTATTCCTTCTATTTCAAAAACTGAAACATGAGACATAAGCTTTCCTGTTCTTAATCCTACTTCTTTATTAAGTACACTTCTTAAAAATGTAGCAGTATCTACTAACCCCTTCATAACCATATCTGCTTTCCCTGTTGAAACTAATCTTATAGCTTCTAAGGAAGCTTTTGTTACATTTTCTTCATTTACTACTTCATAGTCTGATAAATCCATGCCTATCTTATCTGCTATTTTTTTTATTTCCTTCTTATCCCCTACTAGTATTGCATCTGCAATGCCTTTTTCTTTAGCTAACTTAATTGCTTCTAACACAGGTTCGTCTTGGGCAACGGCAACGGCAACCTTTTTGTTAGCAATTTCATTAACTTTTACCAATAGATCATCAAAATTTTTACTCATCTTTACACCTCATATACATTTAGTTGATTTTACTCCCCATACTAATTTTAAATATAATTGTTAAATTTTTGTCATATCTTTATATTTTTATATCTCTATACATTATATTCTAACAAAAAAAATTCTGAAAATATTAATTTTCAGAATTTTCTTATATCTTTATTTAATTGGCTTATATTTATTTATAATTTTTTCCGCAACCTTAATTCCATCAACTGCTGCAGATATTATTCCACCAGCAAATCCTGCTCCTTCACCAGCAGGAAATAATCCTTCTATAGATACACTTTGTAAATTTTCATCTCTATTTATTCTAACAGGAGCAGAAGTTCTTGTTTCTATCCCTGTTAAAATTGAGTCATAATTACCATATCCCTTAATTTTTTTGTCAAAATCTACAATAGCTTCTTTTAATGCTTCTATTACATATGGTGGTAGACATTTTCTTAAGTCTTCAAAAACATATCCTGCTGTGTAACTAGGTGTAACACTTCCAAGCTTTGTACTAATTCTATCTTCCATAAAGTCTCCTAGTAATTGTACTGGTGCCTTATAGTTTCCTCCACCTAATTTATATGCTAAGTTCTCATAATGTCTTTGGAATTCCATACCTCTTAAAGGTGATGTTCCTTCAAAGTCATCTGGAGATACAGTAACAACTAAAGCAGAATTAGCATTTTCTAAATCTCTAGCATGATAACTCATTCCATTTGATACTAATCTTTCATTTTCTGAAGCAGCTGCTACCACCACTCCCCCTGGGCACATACAGAAAGAATATACTGCTCTTTTTAATTTTTCACTTTGATATGTTAATCTATATTCAGCTGCCTTAAGTCTTGGATTCTTATACATTTCTCCATACTGGCTTTTATTTATAACTTCTTGTGGATGCTCTATTCTTACCCCTATAGCAAAGGCCTTAGGCTCCATAAACACCCCAACTTTATTTAACATTTCATATGTATCCCTTGAACTATGTCCTATTGCTAAAATTAAATTTTCACAAGGTATTTCATTTCCATTTGCTATAATGGATTTAATTTTTCCCTCTTCTATTTTTATTTCTTCTAATTTAGTAGAAAATAAAACTTCTCCTCCTAGGGATTTAATCTTTTCTCTTATATTTTTTACAACGCCCTTTAAAAGATCTGTTCCCACATGTGGCTTTGCCATATAAGTTATTTCTTCAGGGGCTCCAGCCTTAACTAGTTCTCTTAATACATAATCACATCTATTATCTTTAATTCTTGTGGTTAATTTACCATCAGAGAAAGCTCCTGCACCACCTTCACCAAACTGAACATTAGATTCCGTATTTAACTTTCCAGTTTTCCAAAAGTTATTAACAGACTCTGTTCTTTTATCCACATCTTCTCCACGTTCTATTACAATTGGTTTATATCCCTTTTCGGCTAATAAAAGTGCAGCGAATATTCCTGCTGGTCCAAAACCTACTACTACAGGTCTTGTTTTAAGTTCTTTTTCTCCAAATTCAATTTCTGCATTATATTTTTTAACTTCTAATCTTAAGTCTTTATCTTTAAGCTTCTTTATTAGCTTCTCTTCATTAGGATGTTCAACATCTACACAATATACATATTTAATATCATTTTTCTTTCTAGCATCTAGGCTTTCTTTTATTATTTTGAAATCCTTTATTTCTTCTTTTTGAATTCTTAGCTTTTTTGAAATCTTATTTATTAATAAACTTTTATCTTCATCTATACTTAAGGCTATATTATTAATTCTTATTGCCATTTAATCTTCCCCTTTCTAAGTATTACATTACTTATAAAGATATTTTACTGTTATACAATTTCTTATTTTAACATATATCAATGAAAAAAAATATGGTATATCTTTCTCCATAAATCAAAAAAACTACTAACTAAAATTTAGCTAGCAGTTCTTTTAATTTATATTATACTTTTAATCATCAGTACTATCTTCCTCATTTGGAGTACCTTGTGCTATTTCTTTAGATACTGTAAGTGATACATGTTCTACTGATTCTATTGAAAAGCTATTATTTAGATTCTTTAATGCAACATTCGGAGTTGCATCGAAGGTTCCTTCTGATTTATAGGAACTGATATCTAAACTAGCTAATATATTATCTTCCGTGACACTTTCTATTTCATCTTGATATCCCTTTATAGTTACCTTTATATTTTCCTTATTAGGTAGTACCTTAATGCCATCATTACTTCCAGTAATATTAAACTTTATAGAAAAATCCTTTGTTACCATAGAAACAACATTAACTCTTGCTGTTAGCACTTCTTCTCCTTCAGCAACATTTATCCCTTCTGGTAATAGTAAATTAAGATTAATATCTTTATTTCCTGTTATAGTTGATAAATCTATTGGATTACTTGAGACTTCGTTTATAGTATCTAAAATCTCTTTTGGTCCTAAAATTTCAACGGTTTTTCTACTACTGTCTATAGACTTCAGCTTAACTCCACTTGGTAATTGTCCAGTGGTTGGTATTTTTACATTAACTGATTTACCCTTGCTAACCCTTACTTCTATTCTAGCAGTTTTACTAGATAAATTAACTCCTAGCACTTCTGTTCCCTTTTCATCAACTGCCTTAATATCATAGTCTCCAATAATATCTTCATGGACATCTTCTTTATTATCAGTTACAACTAACCTTGCTACACTGCTTACAACAGATTCTGCTCCAGATACCACTACCTCTGTTGGATTTATAACTGGAGTTGATGCAAAATATCCAGACTTAGGAGTAATATTAATATTAGATGTAACTGGCATAGTTTTATCAACCATATCTTCTATTTTTATAGAAACACTTAAAGTATTTGTATTTCTTATACTCACACTAATAGGATAATCTACTATAGATACTGGTACTTTATTTTCTCCCTTTTTCCAAGCATATTCACTTAAATCTACTTGAAGTGTAAAGTCACTTTTCTTTATTTTATTTATATCATTTGTATTGCCTTCTACTTTTAAAGTCACAAAAAACTCTTGATTAGGTGTTAAGGCTAATTTAGATGAAGCTAAAGCATCTAAATTTACTAGTTCTACAGGTATCTTAGTTATTTCAGTAGTCCTTATTTTATTTTCAACATTCGTAACATAAACCCATAATCCTACAGATAATAAAAGGCATATTATAGGTATTACGAATTTATTTTTTTCCTTCTTATCCATGCCTTCAACCTCTCCCCAACTGATTTAACTTTTTTATTTTCACTATGTTCTAGCATCCTTAGTAAAATAATCCTTAGTTTTTCTTTATCGTAATTTCTTGTTAATCTACCATTAATAGCTAAAGATACAACCCCTGTTTCTTCAGACACTATTATAACAATAGAATCTGAAATTTCTGATAATCCTATAGCTGCTCTATGCCTAGTTCCAAGCTTCTTATTTATTGTAGTATTGCTTGTTAAAGGCAACACGCATCCAGAAGCTAATATTCTATCATCTCTTATTATAGTTGCACCATCATGTAGAGGTGTATTAACAACGAAAATATTTTCAAGTAAATTAGATGTAACCTTAGCATCTAAAACAGTACCTGAATTAGATATGTCCCCAAGTCTCGTTAGTTGCTCAACTACAATTAAAGCTCCAGTTTTACTTTCTGCTAAATTTCCTACTGCATTTACTATCTCATTAACAGTAATATTCCTTTTCTCTTCATCTTGCATTTTATGAAGTTCTTCAAAGGCACTTCTTCCTATATGCTCTAATCCTCTTCTTATTTCCGGTTGGAATATAATAATTACTGATAACAAACCTATAGTAAGAGTTTTATTTAAAATAAAATTAAGCATTTCTAAATTTAATAGATAGCTTATTGGAATAAGAATAATCATTAAAATAATACCTTTTAAAAGTTGCTCTGCTCTAGTTTCCTTAATTAATGAATACCCTTTATAGAATATATAAGCAACTACTATAATATCTAAAATTGATGAGATGGATATATTTTTAAATGTATTAATCAAAAATGTAATAATTTCTTGCATCAAAGGGCCCCCCAACTTTTTGTATATTATAATTATACACCAATTAATAAAATCTTAGTATAATACTTTATTTTTTTAATATTTTTAATAATATTTTAATATTTTCTATAATATAAATTTATGTAAATAGAAATGTGAGGTGATTATACTATGAATAAAAATCCTTTATCTTATTTTAGGGAACATAAAAATGTATTAATAATTTCTTTTATATTATTGCTCCTTATATTAGCATCTATAATTTTTATTAACTATAACTCAAAAGAAAATAAAATAAAAAGATACTTAAAGGATGCTTCCAAGGAATTAGTTGAAATTACTTTAACTCTTCCTGCTGGCATAAAGGATCTAACTATAGATACAACTATTACAAAAAATATATTATCTAAAGGAATAGAAAATTTAAATAATCTTCTTCAATCAATTTCTAACGTAGAAGAGGTATCACCAAATATCTCGACAACTAAGGCTAATTTAACTGCTGCTGTAAATTCCACAATTTCATTATTTAATTATAGCCTTCAGACATTATCTAACCCAACAAACATAAAAAGCGTTGATGACTTAAATAAGTTTGATACCTTAAGGGATGATTGTATAACTAATTATTCTAATTTGGCACTTAACAGAATATATGTTAATTTTTCTAAAGAAACTATAACTTTTCTTAATAACTTTAGTAGTTATATGAATACATTAATTAAAATTAATAGGGATTCTCAATTTATAGATTCACAAAAAAGAAATTTTGTTAATATTCTTCAAGGATATAAAAGTGATATTTCATACTTAAATGAAGATTTAACCATAGCAATAAATAAAATTAGGGAAGATAAAAGAGATTTAAATGTAATTATAGATGACTTATATGAAAAAGAAGAAATCTATAACAAATTAAAAGATAATCTTACTCTTATCTCTATTCCTGAAGGTTGTATGGATATTTATGAATCATTAAATGAGTATTTAAATTCCTATTCAGCTTACTTATTATCTATTAAGGATGCTGTTATATATGAGAAAACAGTAAAAAATTTAGATGATGCCTCTAAAGAAATAGCTAGTAAATATAAAAATTCTAACTCTAAAAGAGAAGATGCTTTATCAGCTTATAGTGTATATGAAAAGAAATTAACAAAATTTTAGTATTAAATTAATTCTTTTGGTAATAATAATTTTTGGATTATTATTTATCCAAAAGGAGGTTATTTATGAAATATTTAAGAAAAATCTCTATTTTATTAATAGCCCTTTTATTTTCAGCAAACATCAAAGTATTTGCTTATTGCAATACTATAGAAATGAGGAAGAACAATTTAAATGAAGAATTAAATCTAACATTAATAAATAAACCTAAGGAAGGAGCTATTCAAGTTTTTAATCACAATGACAAATTAATTTATTTATCAAAAGAAGATTTAGACTTAATGGCAAAGATAGTCTATGCTGAAAGTAAAGGTGAGCCTTATGAAGGCAAAATCGCAGTTGCGTCGGTTATTTTAAATAGAGTATTAAGTCCTGGTTTTCCTAATAGCATTAAAGAGGTTATATTACAACCTCAAGCATTTTCTTGTGTTGTAGATGGTGAAATTAATGTTTCCCCTACAGAAGAATGTTATAATGCTGTTTATGACGCTATTGAAGGAAATGACCCAACTAATGAAGCTTTATTTTTCTATAATCCTGCTATAGCTACATGCTCATGGATGCAGGGAGTAGAAAAGAAAGATTCTAAAAGCATTGGTCAACATTTATTTTTTAATACAAATAGTTAAAGGAAAAGAGCTGCTAAAATTGCAGCTCTTTTATTTCTATTTTTCGAAGGTTCCTTTAACTATAGCTTCTCCATTTTCAACCATTACTTTCCCCATGGCTATAACAGTATCTATTTCTAAAGTGTTTTCATCTACTAATACTAAATCAGCATCTTTCCCAACCTCTATAGAACCCTTATTATCTAATTTTAATACTTTAGATACATTAGAAGTAATTACTTTTAATGCCTCTTCTATTGGTATTTCATATGTTTTTATACACTTTCTTACTTCTTCATAAAGACTTGAAACAGAACAAATTTCTATTTTTATTAACTTTCCATTTTTATCAAATATAGGCATACTTCCATTTCCATCTGATGAAAAAGTAACATTTTCAACATTAGATTTGTTTTTTATTAAAATGCTTAAAGCTTCACTTGCACTTAATTCTCCTGGTGCTAATTGATCTTCTGGAGTGCTAGTAGTGAAATCTATATATCCACCTTTATTTATATATTCTTCACCAGATTTAAATAAATCACCATTTCTATTTATATGAGTTGGTAAAATTTGAGTTATTGGAAGCTCTGTTTCATC
>NZ_JABUTB010000034.1 GCF_021443865.1 Clostridium sp. | reverse complement strand
AACTACGAATCCGTGCTTTTCCCAATTTATCTTTTTTATTACTCCAAGTCTAATCTCCTCTTCATCATCTACAATCATTATTTTATATAATCCCATAACACCCTCCTATAAATAATATAGAAATGAATCTATACATTATCCTGAGAAAATCTTCTAATTATTCAAAATTTATTATATCATAATTTCATATAATATAAATATTAAAATACAAAAAATGGAACTGTTTTAACAGTTCCAAATTAAAATTCATATTTAATTCTATGTTTTATAATATTATTCCTATTAATAATGATAAGAAAATTAATATAAACAATACTATTATTATCTTATCCATGGTTTTTACGGATACATCTATATTCCCATAAAGTGTATCTCTCATAGATTTTTTAGGTACTTCTTCAACTTTTTCCTTTATATCTTCATTTTCCATACTAATCATTTCCTTTATTATTTCTTAGCTATATATTTTCTTACGTCTAATGAAACAGCAACGATAATTATTAATCCTCTAATTATATATTGCCAATAAGCATTTACTCCTATAAAGTTTAAGCCATAATTTATAACTTGAAGTAATACTGTACCTAGTAATACTCCTGGAATTGTACCAATACCACCAGTAAATGAAACTCCACCAACAACACAGGCAGAAATTGCATCTAGTTCATAGTTAAATCCTGTACTAGTTGTAGTTGATCCTGCTCTAGCTGCTTCTAAGAAACCTGCAAGTCCATAAAGTACTCCTGATATAATAAATATAAACATTATATTTTTTACAAGATTAACTCCTGAAACTGCTGCTGCTTCTTGGTTACCCCCTATTGCAAACATATTTTTACCTAATTTTGTTTTATTCCATACAAACCACATTATAGCTGCTACAATAGCAAGATAAAATACTAAATATGGAATTTCTATACTTCCTAATCTTAAATATCCATTAACAAAAGCAGTATATCTTTCATCTAAATTCGCTACTGGTTGAGCTCCTAGTGGTGGTCTGTCAATATATAAACAAGATGCACCATAAGCTATAAGTTGAGTACCAAGAGTTATAATAAAAGCATGTACTTTCAATTTTGCAACTCCAAATCCATTAATTGCTCCAAATATTCCACCTATTATTATTGCTAAAAACATTGGTACTATTAAAGGCAATGCTTTTAAGTTAGGATACATTCTAGCAGCATATGTTGTTGATTGTAATAATGATGCTGATATAATAGCTGTAAATCCTAGAATACGTCCAGCAGAAAGGTCAGTTCCTTGAAGTACTATTAATCCTGCAACACCAAGTGCTAGAATACCACGTGTAGATGCTTGGCTTAAAATATTAGTAAAGTTTTTCAATGAAAGGAAGCCTGGTTCCTTTATAACAAAAAACACTATCATTATGAACAGAACTATATATAATGCGTAATTAAGCAAGAAATTTTGTAAAGACTCTTTATTAAATTTAACTTTATTCATAGGTTCCACCTCTACTTTAAATATATTTAGCAGCCATAGTCATAATATCTTCTTGAGACAATTTATCAGCATCACCAATACCAGCTACCTTACCATTTGACATTACAAGAATTCTGTCACAAATCCCTAATAGTTCTGGCATTTCAGATGATACAACTATAACTCCTTTTCCCTTATTTGCTAAATCTATAATCAATTGATAAATTTCATATTTAGCACCAACATCTATTCCCCTTGTTGGTTCATCTAATAATAGTATTTCTGGATTAGTTAAAAGCCATCTTCCTATAATTACTTTTTGTTGATTTCCTCCAGATAAGCTTCTAATTAATGTTTTTTGACTTGGAGTTTTAACCTTCATACTATTTATTGTCCATTTAGTATCTTCAGCTATTTTCTTATTATCTAACACACCAAATTTACTATACCTATCTATGTTAGCAATCATAGTATTAAACTTAATATCAAGTTGCCCAAATATACCAGTTGCTCTACGTTCTTCTGTTAATAAAGCAAATCCATTTTTTATTGCCTTACGAGAATCACTATTTATTACTTTTTTACCGTGAAGATTTATTTCTCCTTCACTATGTTTAGCTATTCCAAATATGGTTTCCAATAATTCAGTTCTTTTTGAACCAACTAATCCTGCAATTCCAAGAATTTCTCCCTTTCTTAACTCAAAAGATACTTCTCTAATTGAAGGTTGATAAGTTCCTGTTAAGTTTTTAACTTCTAATATTACATCTTTAGGTTTATTAGTCTTTGGTGGAAATCTATTAGTTAAATCACGTCCAACCATTAATTTAATTATTTTATCTGTTGTAAGATCTTTAGCTGGAATCGTATCTATCCACTTTCCATCACGCATAATAGTTACATCATCAGAAATCCTAAGAATTTCCTCCATCTTATGAGAAATATATATAATACCGCAGCCTCTATCTCTTAATTTATTTATAATTTTAAATAAATGATTTACTTCTTCATTTGTTAATGATGATGTAGGCTCGTCCAAAACTAATATTTTAGCATTATATGAAACTGCTTTAGCTATCTCAACCATTTGTCTTTGTGATACTGAAAGTTTAGCCATTTTAACCTTTGGATTAACATCTATCTCAAGTTCATCTAATATTTTTTTAGTTTCTTCATACATTATCTTTTCACTTACAATACCGGCATTGCCTGGATATCTACCAAGCCATATATTATCCATAACATTTCTTTGTAGAACTTGGTTTAATTCTTGGTGAACCATAGCAACTCCATTATCCATTGCTTGCTTTGGATTAGAGAACTTGCTTTTTTTACCCTCTATTAAAATTTCACCACCATCTTCAATATAAACACCAAATAAACATTTCATTAAAGTAGATTTACCTGCTCCATTTTCACCCATTAAAGCATGTACAGTTCCTGGTCTTACTTTTAATTGAACATTATCTAAGGCTTTAACTCCTGGAAATTCTTTGCATATATCTGTCATTTCAAGAACATATTTTGCATCTGCCATAACTTACTTCACCACTTTTCTATTATTTATTAAACTGCATAGTAAAACTATACTATGCAGTTTAGAAAAAATTATTTACATATTATTTAATGTATGGTTGATATGGAATACGTACAGAAATACCTGTATCATCAAATTTATATGAAGTTCCTTCTATAGCGCTCTTTCCAGCTGCTAAATTCATTCCTGTTTCATATAAAGCCTTAGCCATTCCTTCAGCATCTTGAAGTACTGATCCTGTCATAAATCCCTTACTTATTAAATCTTGTGCAGCTGCTGTTGCATCAACACCTACTACTGGAATAGTTTTTGCAGCATCACCATTGTTATAGCCTTGAGCTTGTAATGCAGCTATAGCACCTTGTGCCATTCCATCATTATTAGCTATTACAGCTTCAATCTTATCACCAAATTTTGAGAACCATGCTTCTGTAGCATTTTGAGCTAATGCTTGGTCCCAGTTACAAACTTGAAGAGCTAATTCTTCTGTTTTGATTCCTTTGTCATTTAAAGTAGAAACTGAATATTGAGTTCTTGCAACAGCTTCTGGATTATCAGGTTCACCCTTTAACATAACATATTGTAAAACTCCATCTCCATTCTTATCTATAGCCTTTGAATCTTTATCCCATAAATTTTTAATTATTTCTCCTTGCATAACTCCTGCTTCTTTTGCATTAGTTCCAACAAATATAGCTTTATCATATGCCTTTATTGAATCTGCTGATGGTTCTCTATTGAATAAAACTACTGGCTTTTCAGCAGCTTTAATTTTATCTATTACAGTTGGTGCAGCTCCTGTATCAACTAAGTTAACTAATAATAAATCAACATCCTTTTGTAATATTGTATCTATACTATCATTTTGAGTAGCTTGGTCACCTTTTCCATCATAGAAAGTAAATTCAACTTTATCTGAATTTTCATTTTGAAGTTTTTCTAAATTTTGACGAACTGTTGAAATATAAGTATCATCGAATTTATATAATAATACCCCAACTTTTACCTTATCTCCTTTTGCTGAATCTCCAGCTTCTTTTCCTCCACAGCCTACTAATGAAGCTGTTACCATAATTGTTGCCATAGCCATTGTAAGTAATTTTTTAACTTTTTTCATATTAACCCTCCATCTCTCATAAATCATTATATTTATTGATTCCGTTTACATTATTTATTATAAATACATTCTTTATTAACCTCCATACGAAAAACTTAACAAATATATCGAAATTCTTAACTATAAAATAAGTTTATATTTGAAAGAATTATACATATATGATAAAATTTTAATTTACATAATAATATGAGGTGATATTTTGAATAAAGACTACATAATTAAATTTATTAAAGATTCTTGGAAAGCTTTTCGTCCATTATCTCTAACTCTTGCTATTGGTTCCACTACCTTAGGAATAGTTTCTGCATATAAAATGGGAGCAATTGATTTTTCAAATTATAAAACTTTATTATTAATTTTTCTTGTTACTATTGCTGGTCTTTTGGCTCAATCTGGTGCTAATTTAGTAAATGATTACTTTGAAGGTAGCTTTAGATATTACAGACCTAGTGGAAGAAAAATAAATTTTTTAGGTGTATCTAGAAGTTATTTTGATATTTATGTATTTCTTTGGGCAATGGCTTGTTTTGGACTAGCCTCCTTAATTGGTATATATCTAGTTTATATAACTGATTATAAAATGCTTCTTATAGGATTAATTGGAATATTCGGAGCTTATTCTTATACTGGAGAACCCTTTGTATTTAAAAGAAAAGGATTAGGTGTTCCACTTTCCTTTATAACAATGGGACCTTTAATGGTTTTAGGGTCTTCTTATCCTTTTACTCAAGAAATAAGCTTGCAACCTATTTTATTATCACTACCTGCATCATTTTTAATTCCTGCCTTAATGATAAGTAATGAAATGAGAGATTTTCAAAGAGATGCCAATTTAAGTCTTGGAACATTAAGCGTTAGAATTGGAAGTAAATTTAGTAGATATATTTATAGATTTTTAGTATTTGGAGCATTTATATTAACATTAATTTATGTGATTACAGGGTTTTATCCCTTAATATCTCTATTAGTCTTTACCACTTTCCCTATCGCCTTAAAAGCACATAAGGCTGTTTGTAGCTTTGAAAAACTAGGAATTCCTTATACTAATAATCTTCATTGGACATTTACTTTAATATTAATTTTTGCGTTACTAATAGGATAATCTTTAATAAGACTATCCTTTTTTCCATATACTATTTATGTATGTTATAATAGTAATATATAGAAAGGGGTGTTTTTTATGAAAAATGGATTAAAGATACTAATAACTGTAGTTGTAATTATCGCTATAATAGCTTTCCCTATTATATCTAGTTACAATGGTCTAGTTGGATTAGAACAACAAGTTGATAAGGCGTCTTCTGATATAGATACTCAACTTCAAAGAAGGTCTGACTTAATACCTAATTTAGTTAATACAGTAAAGGGATACGCAACTCAAGAAAAAGATATATTTACTGATATTGCAAACGCAAGAAGCAAACTATCAGGTGCTACTAATATTACAGAACAAGCTAATGCTGATAATGAATTATCAAGTGCTTTATCTAGATTATTAGTGGTTGTTGAAAGATATCCTGATTTAAAATCAAATGAGAATTTTAAAGATTTAAGCATACAATTAGAAGGAACTGAAAATAGAATAGCTGTTGCGAGACAAGATTATAATACTGCAGCAACTAGTTATAATACTAAATTGAGAAGATTTCCTACAAATATAGTAGCTTCACTTTTCGGATTCGAAGCTAAACCACTTTACAAAGCAAGTGATAGTGCTAGTGAAGTTCCATCAGTAGATTTTAGTAGATAATTATGAAAGTATTTTCAAAATTAAAGGTACTTCTTTTATCTTCTCTATTTTTATTAATAAGTTTTTCTCTAATTGCTTCCGCTGAAACCAACTACCCTTCTCCTACTAGCTATAAGTATGTAAATGATTATGTTGGTATATTAACTCAAGAAGAAAAAGAAAAAATAATATCTATTGGAAAAGAGTTAGAAGATAAAACTGGAGCCCAAGCTGTTACAGTTGTAATCGATAGTACAGATGGGAGAGAAATTGAAGATTATGCTTTAAATCTATTTAGGACCTGGGGTATTGGTGAAAAAGGTAAGGATAATGGTTTACTTGTATTAATTGCAATAAATGATAGGAATTGGAGAGTTGAAGTTGGTAGAGGATTAGAAGGCGCAATTCCTGATGCATTAAGTAATAGAGTAATGCAATCTTTAGCTACAGAAAAGTTCAAATCAAATGATTATGGAACTGGTATAGTAGATATCTATAGTGCTTTTAGTGATTTAATCGCAGAAGAATATGATGTTACATTAGATAAGTCATTGAATATAAATATTCCACGTAATAATGATAATGATAATAGTAGTTTTGCCTTTGGTTCATTAGGATTCTTCGGAGTTCTTCTATTAATTGACTTTATATTTAATAGAGGTAGAATTACTAGCTTTCTTATTAAAGTTTTAATATTATCTGGAGGAAATAGACGAGGCGGAAGAGGCGGTTTTGGTGGCTTCGGCGGTGGTTCCTCAGGTGGCGGAGGCTTTGGTGGCTTCGGTGGTGGTTCTTCTGGTGGTGGAGGATCATCTGGTAGCTGGTAAAGTGCTACTCACAGTGAATAAGTAATAAGTAAAAGTGAATAATATAGTAAGAAACTCCTTACGGAGTTTCTTACTATATTCATAATTTTTCATTCTTTCATTTTTAGTAGTATGCTTTCACATATTTAAAATATAATTTTTTCCACATTGGAAGTCCTTTGTATACGAAAATACAAGAATTTTTATAGGCATTTAATGCTTTCTTTGTTCTTTCAGGTGATACATGTCTATTGCCAAATGATTCTTGAAGTGCAGAGTTAATTATTTCTTCTGCTTCTTTAATACTAAGATTTGGTATTGTTTCTGCAACTACCTCTGGAAAATCTGGTTCCATACCTGTATATTCTTTTACGTATCCACCAAATTGAAGAACTTCGACTATTTTTGTAACTAACCTATCTGAATAAGACTTCTTATATTTTTTTAGTATTTTCTTTCTTCTTAATAGGACAATATAACAAATAGTAATTACAGCACTTAAAATTCCTATAACTATTGCTAGTACTTTTAAAATATTTAAAAGTATATTAAAAGTTTTATTAGAACTATTTCCCTCATTTATACTTAAATTGTTTTCTACATTATCAATTTCTTGTTCTTCATTAACTCTCTCTGGTGCAATATTAGTTGGCTCTTCAGTAACATTATCTCTTTCTTCATTTACTTCACTATTGGCTACATTTATAGTTGGTGTTACCTCAACTTTTTCCCATCCATAACCTTCTTTATAAATTTCCACCCATGCATGTGCTTCACGATCTGTAACAGTTGCTTTATATAGTCCTCCTGAAATATCTACAAATTGATATGGCTTTGCTATATATCCAGTAACATATCTGGCTGGTATTCCGTACATTCGATACATTAGTGTTGCAGTAGTTGCAAAATGAACACAATATCCCTTTCCACTTTCGAATAAGAAATATTCAGGAATTTCTTCATCTAATGGTATTATTCCTGGAGATAATGTATAAGTTGCCTTTGACCATAAAGTATTTTTTATAAACTCTGTAATATTATCAATTCCATAAATATAGTTTTCTTGGTATAGTTCAAAAAGTCTTGGAAATCTTTCCTTTTGAACATTTAAATATTTTACTTTAGCGTGTGTATTATCTACTTCTTCTAGTTCCTTATACCACATGAAAGACTGCTCATCTAAATTTTCAAGTGCATTTAAATATTTTTCTTTACTGTAGGTTGAAAAAGCATACTCTATCTTATTCATACGCTGAGTTTGAGAAATATAAGGAATATAAAAACCTTCTTCCTCTGGATTAAGATGCTTTACTTTTAGCCATTGAGTAGAATCTATGTATAGTCCTTGATTCTGTTCAAACTCATTATTTTGAGTTAAATAAAATTGCTTATCAAAATACTCTAGAGCACCTATATTATTTCCTTCTAAATTTTCATCAGAGGAATAATTTAACTCCGCATCCTTTTCCCATTTATTGTTTAGATAATTTTCACCTATAAAATTCTTAAGGTAAATTATTTCATTAGGTTTATCAGATACAGTTACTTCTAATTTCTGAACTCCTTTTGCATTATTATTGCCTCTACTAACTCTTCCTTGAATTTCTTTTTTCCCCTTAAATCTAGTTGAAATCTCCTTAATTTCTTCTTCTATTTTAACTGGTATTGAGAAAAGAGTCATCATATGATTATTAGTTATCCTATAAGTTACTATTAAAGAAAAAATGAAAAATATTGCTGTAAGTAAAGCACTAATTCCTGCCGTATTTATAAGTTCAGTAGTAGATTTATTCTTCTTTCTCTTAACAGATAACATATTACCTGTAACAGAAGTCCCTATATGGAAAAATACAAACAAACACACTTGTTTAATATTGGGTGGATTTCCAATAATGGGGCCAACTATTATAACTGCAATGGAAACCAAATAAATTATCCATCCTCTTCCTCTTTTGAAGGTAAGCCAATATATAATAAAAGCAACTATTGTAGAAAAAATTATTATAGTTTCCGTAATATCAAAATTCTTAAGATAATTTAAGTTATAAAAGGATACATACCAAATATTTGTCCACTGATCTTTTAAAAAGTTTATATTAAATAGTAATAATAAAACAAAAAATATTATACCAAACTTTATTTTCTTATTACTATATAAAATCCAAATAATGCTGCAAATACCTATAGAAATAAAGTATACCAGTGCTTTCTTGAAAGTTAAGAATGGACTAAAAGATATAGTGTACAGTATTCCAATAACCCCAGAAACATAGCTAAAAAATAACATTATTTCTGACAATATATTTCTGCTTTCCTTTTTAACAGTAAAAACACTTGTTTGAAAGTCTACCCCTACTTTATCTTTAGTTTCCTTTTTTCTTATAACCTTAAACAGTTAAACACCTTCTTTCTATTTCCTCTAGATAATTTTCTTCTGAAAACTTCATAAGTAAATCCTTATTTAAAAATACTTTGAATTCTAAATTCAAAGCTATAACAGTTTCAAAAGGATCTTCATATAAATAGCCTCCATTTAATAGCTTATCATCAGATTTTTTATTAAATAACTCTGCTTTTAGCATTAATTTTTCTATCATATCTACATAATCTTCTTCTGTTCTAACTAATTCCTCTACAATGCTCATGTTTTTTATATCATACCATTTTACTAAATGAGATACTTTATTTTCTATTAGACCAAGAGAAATAGCTGAACATAATTCATAAAAAACATCTTTTCTTTCTATACTTATATCCTTCTCTGTCCTTAAATCTATAAAAAGTGTAATTCTATTTTCTATATCTGAAGAATACTTTTTACTTAATACTTCATCATTTCTAGCACTTAATTTCCAATGAATATCCCTTATAGAGTCCCCATGCTTATATTTATCAATCCACAATATTTCTGGTGGTTGATTCATTAACACTTCAGAGTACCTTCCATCTTCTAAAGGAAAGTATATGTAGCTATTACTTTGAATTTCATTCTTAAGTTGATATCCAGATGGTAATATTAATATTTCCTTATGGCTTTGTATTTTTTTCTTTCTTTTAAATAATAAAAAATAATCATATACTTTTATTTCCTTTACTTTCAAATCTAAAATCCCACAATATTTAGATTTCATCTGGAATTCCATACTTGTTGTACTTTTTGCAGGTACATATCCTTTTATAACTTTTACTGCAGACTTTGTCACTCTATTATTAAAGTATTCTATCTTTATAGTAAAACGTGTAATTGGAAGTGAACTTTCATTAATCACTACTATATTACCCTTAATTGTATTACCCTTCTTTACCACTCTACTATTAACTTCAATGTCAGCATAGATATTTTTTTGAAAATACTTGGTTGTTAAAAATAGAATAATAAATAGGATTAATACTGAACAAACTAATAAAATTAGGGTTCTTAATTTATGTGTTCCTGCTAAGTAAAAAGTGACTATAAGAAAGATAAAATATATTATTTTTCTCATATAATCACATCCTTTTAAATGACGGCATTTCTATACTTTTTAAAATTCCTTGTAAAATTTCCTCTTTATTAATTCCATCAATCCTTGCTTTTGCACTGGTTTGAACTCTATGTCTTGCTATTGCTGGAAATAAATCGTATACCTCAGATGGGGATACAAAATCCTTTCCCTTTAACCAAGATGCTGCTTTAGCAATCTTTACAAGAGAAATAGTTCCTCTTGGACTTACTCCCATATTTAGATATTCACTATTTCTAGTGGCAGTAATTAATCTTACAATATATTCGTAGATAGCCTCATTTACAAAAACCTCTTCTACTTCTTTTTGCATCTTTACTAATGTTTCTGCATTAGTAATAGGAGTTAATTTTTCTGTTCTCTTTCCCCCATCTAATTCCTTAGCCATTAATATCTCACTTCCAAAATCAGGGTATCCCATAGTCATACAAACTAAAAATCTATCCATTTGTGCTGGTGGTAATGGTTGAGTTCCCACAGTTCCTAATGGGTTTTGTGTTGCAATAACTAAAAATGGATAAGGAACATCTCTAGTAACTCCATCTACTGTAACTTGCATTTCTTCCATAACTTCTAAAAGTGCAGATTGTGTCTTTGGAGATGTTCTATTAATTTCATCTGCTAAAAGTAGATTGCAAAATACAGCTCCTGGCTGATAAACAAACTTTTCTGTTTCTCTTCTATATATAGAAAAACCAGTTAAATCTGATGGAAGTACATCTGGTGTAAATTGAACTCTATTCCACTGTAATCCCATTAATTTTGAAACTGCTAATGCTAGGGTGGTCTTACCAACACCAGGTATATCTTCTAATAATATGTGACCATTAGCCAATATAGCAGATACTACTTCAAAAATAAATGATTCCTTTCCTAAAATAACCTTATTTAATTGTGAGATCATTTCTTTTGCAATTTCTCTATTATTATCCATAAGCCTCCTTATATCTATTAAATTATTATTCTATTAGTTTTTTATTATATTTTCTAATAGAACTATTAAAATCTCCCTTTTATACACACTTTTATTTTTCCCATTTATTATACTATGGTATGGAGTTAACATAATGTCAATATATAATTAACATTTTTTATATTTTTTACCAAAATACTTATAATTTTTAATAAATTTTTATAAAAAGTCCCAATGCTAACTTTCTATTGTTTGAAAATCACAACATTGGGATTTTTAGATTATATTAACTATAATCTTTATATTTAATTATTTCATATAATCTTCTGTTTCTGTTTTAAGTCCCTTTTTTTCTAATCTACCTTCTATAAATATTTTAACTATAGAATAGAATACTGCAAATAAAGGAACTCCAATAACCATTCCTACTATTCCTAAGAGTTTACCTGCAACTAATATTGAAAATAAAATCCAAAAGGCTGATATTCCAATAGTATCTCCTAATATCTTAGGTCCTATTACATTTCCATCTAACTGTTGAATAACTAATATTATTAATAAGAACCATAAAGCTTGAATAGGTGAAACAAATAAAATAATTATAAAGGATGGTATTGCACCTATAAATGGTCCAAAGAATGGAATAATATTAGTTATACCAACTATAACAGATACTAATACAGTATATGGCATCTTAAATATAGTTAATGTAATAAAAGTTAATACTCCAATAATTAATGAATCTATTATTTTACCTACTAAAAATCTTCCAAAAGTATAGTTACTTTTATGCGCTAAGCTAATTAAATTATTAGCATATCTTTCATTAAAAAGAGCAAAAGTTATCTTTTTAGTTAAAGCACATAGTTTCTCTTTATCAATTAATAAATATACAGATACAATAATACCTAGTACTACATTCCATATACTTGAAGCAATTTTTGCTACAATTCCTCCTAAAGCAGGTATTAAATTAGTAACAAATTTAATAATAGAATTTACTGAGTTATTAAAATGCTCAATAATAATATTTGAATATTGCTCTTCTATATGCAACTCCTTAATAAGATTACTAAAAAACTCTGTAGCATTTGTTATATACATAGGTACATCGTTAACTAAACCAATAATACTATCAATAACCTGTGGTAATAAAAATCTTACTACCATACCAACTATTAAAAAAGCAGTAATATATGAAAGTAAAATAGATAGTCCTTTTGTAGATTTTAATTTTATTTTCTTCATATACTTTGATTTAAAAATCTTATCATTATAAAATTCATAAAGAAAATTAATTATATATGCTATACAAAACCCAATAATAAATGGCTGTAATATAACAATTATTGAATTTAATTTATCGGTAAATATAGATACTTGTGATATTGCCAAATAAAATAAAATAACCGAAACTGCCACTAGGAAAGAATATATAGCTATAGTCGTGTATTTACTATTCCAATTTAATTTCATCTCTAACCTCACTTTTTATATTTATTGTCTATTATATTATAATTCATTTTATATGTAATTTTTATATTTTTTCTAAAATTCATTATTTATTCATTATTTATATTAATTCTTATAAACTATATACTGCTAAAAACATGTTTAATAGAAAAATCCTTATCTATTTAACCAAATCAAAAATTTTAAATTTACATAGTTACTTATTCTTTGAGTCTTTCATTCCTTAATTATTTACTATATAAATAATAATAAACTTACTGCCATTACTATCATCCCTAATATTAATCCATATATAGATAAATGATGCTCTCCGTACTCTTTAGCTGCTGGTAGTAATTCGTCTAGTGATATAAATACCATTATCCCTGCAACCATTGCAAATATTATTCCAAAAGATAAATCATTAAAGAAATTTTTTAATAGAACATATCCAACTATAGCTCCAAGGGGCTCTGCCATTCCTGATAAAAAGGAATAAAGAAAAGCTTTCTTTTTATCTCCTGTAGCAAAGTATATGGGAACTGATACTGATATCCCTTCTGGTATATTGTGTATAGCTATTGCTATAGCTATTGGAATTGCTATTTTCATGTCAGTTAAAGCTGATACAAATGTTGCTAACCCCTCTGGGAAATTATGAATTGCTATTGCTATAGCAGTAAAAACTCCTGTTCTTAGTAATCCCAGTCTATTTTTTTCTTCATTACTTTCTTCTGTTGGAATTGATCTTACTTCATGAGGATTTTCTTTACTTGGAACAAATTTATCAATTATAGCTATTAATAGCATCCCTAAGAAAAAAGATATTACAGTTAACCAACTTCCTAATTTTTCACCTCTAGCTAATACTAGAGAATCCTTTGCCTTAACAAATATTTCTACCATGGAAACATATATCATAACACCTGCTGAAAATCCTAAACTAATTGATAAGAATTTCTTATTTGTACTTTTAGCTAAAAAAGCTATTAAGCTTCCAATACCTGTAGCAAGTCCAGCAAATAAAGTTATCAAAAAAGCTACTATTACATTATCCATCTATTTCCTCCGCATTTTGTATATTTAATATATTTCAATTTTACACTTATTTCCCTTATATTTCAAATCTTACTATTTAAAGAAAGAGTTGATTAAATATTTTAATCAACTCTTTTTTTAGCTTGTACAAAATTCTATATCACTTATATAAAGCAACTATTATATATTATTGACAATTTCTCCAACATGAATTAGCATTTTCATTTGATACAGTGCCTGTATTGTTTGCATTACAAGATAAATTATTGACAGCTCTAATTACATCTCTTAAAGCCTTATTATATCCTGTTCTAAATCCATTGTTAAAGCCTTCTCTTGTACCTCTTTCAAGGCCTGCATTAAATCCGTCTTTATAACCCTTTTGATATCCACATTTAAAGCCTTTTTGGTACCCACATCTAAAGCCCTTTTGATAAGCTGCTCTAGCTAACTCCTCTGATCTACTTAAACCTCTTTCTAAACCTGCATTAAAGCCTTCTCTTAATCCAGCTTCTCTACCTTGTTGTTTACCTCTTGAAAATCCTCTTATAAATCCTTGTTCTAAGCCTTCTCTTAATCCTTTTTCATAACATTCTCTAGCATTAAGAACTCCACATGAATCATTGTTATCTTCACATGAATTATTATTATTTCTAAATGAACCCCTACTATTTCTATAAGAGTAGTCGTCATTTCTTCCTAGTCCTAGGTTTGTAGCATCTATGTCGTTTGAATTTCTGCAGCCATTATTATCCCTAGAATTTAATTCTTCATAATTTAGTGATTCTAAGTCAGCAAAATTAAAATCATCTAATCCATTCTCTGAATCGACATAGCTTGCGTTTGATGCTAATTCAGTTTCATCATTCCCAAGTCTGCTTAAAATTTCTTCAAAATTTTCAGCATTATATCCATAACTAGTTCCCATCTTTTTTATCTCCTTGTATATTGTTATAATAGACAATATATGCTATTATTCTTCCTTTTGTTAATATTTAAGCTAATATAATTTAATCATTAAGTAGTGAATACACTTCTCTAACTAAGTTTTTAACTCTCTCTGGAAGCTTAGCTAATGCTTTTTCTCTTTTTCTTTCATCTTCTATTTGAGCTATTCTCATTACTTCTTGTTGAACTCCAGGAATACTATTAAACTCTGATACTATTCTATTAAATCTTTCAGCAAATCTAGGATCCTGCATTTTTGCTTGTAACTTCATTATTAAGTTATAATTATTCATCAACAAATTACTCCTAATATTATTTTAATTTATACTATTCATCTATAAATTTATTTGTGACCACAAGTTAGGATATCAATGTTATATTCCTTGCTCCGTCGCAAGCTCCAAGTCGCTGGAATATAACATTGATATCCTTTTATACTAAAGGAAATAATCCCTCATTTCATTCGGAATTATGAAAAGAAGTATTCAATTCATACTTTTGATAATATTCTTTTTTATCTTTGATAACGCAATCTCCAAGTCGTATAAACATAACATTAATATCCTCTTTTATACTAAAGGATATAATTCCTCATTTAAAATTAAAAATAATGATTATTAACTTTATTTGTCAATAAATAAAAAAGGTTCTGGCAACTTGATTAATTTCACATTGTGCCACAACCTTTTTAATTAAATCTTATTACCTAAAGCTTATTTAACTCTAGAATTTTAATGATGAAACTTGCTTAAACATATTAATTTCTGTTTCTGAATCTACTTCGCTTAAAGTTTCATTCCAATCCTTATCAAAATTTATTTTATAAATTTCTATATTTGATTTGTCTTTTACAGGTGCCATTGCAACATATTCTTTTCCACAAATAAGCTTTTGTTCTAATATTACATATTCAATCCTATTTCCATTTTCATCGTTAAATGCCATAATTTTTTCACTCATATGTATACACTCCTTTATTTATCTCTTTTTATTTTGCTTTCATTAAATAAATTTATACATATTTGTGAGATTTTAATTTAATTGTATTAAGTATTCTTGCATTTCTTTTATAATTTTACTATATTCATCTGATATATTTATTAAATCTTTTTTAAAAGCTTCATTTAAATCAGTTTCTTTTATTAGGAAATCTAAAATAGCTTTAAAGCCCATTTCTGTTCCTTTAATCCCTGTTTGTAATATTTCCTTATCTGTATCAATATTCATTTCCTTAATACTATTAAATACTTCTACAATTTTACCCCAAGTCCCTTCATCATTAGTAGGCTTTCCACCTAGACTTTTTATTTCTTCTATAATAGCAAGTTTATTTTTTTCTGCTATCTTTAATGTATTATTTAGTAATTCAATTACTTTAAAATCCTTTGCTTTTTCTAGAAGTTTCATAATTTGATTTTCTCCCATTATTACTCCTTCTAATTCTTTATTTAATTCTTTTAAAACTTTATCATTCATAATAAAAACACTCCTCTATATTATTTTTAGAAACATAGAGGAGTTTATACATATTTTTTTATTTATTTTTTATTTATAATCATCTTCATCAAAAACAGCTTCTTCTTTAATACTATGATTTATTATTATTTGAATTCTATCAATTCTCTTATCATCTAACTTTAATAATTTTAATTTTAAATTATCAAAAGTAATTTCACAATCCTTTGTA
Source organism: Clostridium sp. (assembly GCF_021443865.1). GTDB lineage: Bacteria > Bacillota > Clostridia > Clostridiales > Clostridiaceae > Clostridium. The sequence goes on along the minus strand of NZ_JABUTB010000034.1, from coordinate 14,968 downwards.
GAAGTTGGTATTTCTCCAAGTTTTTCAATGAATAATCCTGCTATAGTATCTGCTACTTCAGATTCTAACTCAATGTCTAAATAATTATTTATATCATCAATAGACATTAATCCACTTACTATATAATTATAATCATCTATTTTCTCTATATCTAAGTTATCATCATATTCGTCTAGGATTTCTCCCATAACTTCTTCTATGATATCTTCCATTGTAACTATTCCTGAAAAACCACCATATTCATCAATTAATATTGCAATATATGATTTCTTTTCTTTTAATTCCTTAAATAAATCATCAATATTCTTAGTCTCAATAAAGAAGCATGGTTCTATTAATAAATCCCTTATTGTAACATTATCTATTCCCTTTTCAACTATACTTGCAAATAAATCCTTCATATGAAGTATTCCTATAACATTGTCTATTTCATTCTCATAAACAGGTATTCTTGAAAAGTTCTCATTTAAAATGTCTTTAATACAATCTCTTATATTTTCATTAACATCTAATAAAAATGTTTCAGTTCTAGGTGTCATGATTTTTTTAGCTGTTGTGTCATCGAATTCAATAATTCCATCTATCATTTCTCTTTCTGATTGATTTATAGCTCCATTTTCTTCACCAATTTCTATTAAACTTCTAATTTCTTCTCTTGAAATTTGTTCTTCTATACCTTCAGTGTTAATTCTAATTATTTTCAATATTATATTTGTTGAAAATGATAAAAACCATACAAAAGGCTTGGTTATTTTAGAAATAAAATTTATTGGCTTTATATATGACATAGCTAATTTTTCTGAGTTTTGAAGTGCTATTCTCTTTGGCACTAATTCTCCTAAAACTAAAGTTATATAAGATATAGCAAGTGTTGTCAAAACTAATGCAATACTTTCTGCATAAGGAACATCTAAGTTCTTTAATGTGTTTGCAAAGCTATAAGATATTGATGTTGCAGCTGATGCTGATGCAAAGAACCCTGCAAATGTTATTCCAACTTGTATTGTTGATAAGAACTTATTTGGATCCTTTAACACATTCTTCAATAATCTTGCTTTTTTGTTTCCTTCCTCTGCTAAAATATTTATCTTAGTTTTGTTTAATGACACTATGGCCATTTCTGCAGATGCAAAAAATGCATTAACAACAACTAAAATTAAAATTAAAACTAAACTACTCCCGGGACTTCCTTCCATTTATTCATTTCTCCTTATTTTTTAATGTAATATTTTAATTCTATCACAGTTTATATTATTCTATCAAATTCTATATTTATTACATAGTTCCTTAATTTTCTCAATATTAGAAATTATTATAATATATATAATTNGTATAATATATATAATTATACTTAGCTGTATCTCCTTATAACGTGGTATTACACAAATAATAAAACAAAAAAATCATTTTAAAAATTTATAAAATGATTTTTCTGTAATAAATTATTATTTATTATCTTTTTCCATGGCTTCTTTTAATGTGTGCCATGCTAATACTGCACATTTTACTCTTGCTGGCATATTTGAAATATTTTTAAGAACAATTGCATCTTCTAATTCTTCTAATTGTTCCTCATCATCTATCTCTCTTTTTATCATTCCAATAAAAGTTTCTACTAATTTGAAAGCTTCTTCTTTGCTTTTACCTTTAATTAAATCTATCATCATTGAAGTGGATGCTTGTGAAATAGCACATCCTTGACCTGAAAATGCTAAATCTTCTATAATATCACCATTTAATTTTACCTCTAAAGTGATTTCATCCCCACAACTTGGATTGTGTCCTCTTTCTGATAAATCTACTTCATCTAGCTTTCTTCTATTGTGCTTTGATGTACTGTGCTCCATTATAAGAGTTGTATAAATTTCATTTAAGTCCATTAAACTTTACCTCCACTTTGAAAACATATCATATGTTTTTTTAATTGCTTCAACTAACCTATCAATATCTTCCTTAGTATTATAGAAGTAAATACTTGCTCTTGATGTTGCATTTATACCCATATATCTCATAAGAGGTTGTGCACAGTGATTTCCAGCTCTTATACAAACTCCAACTGTATCGAAAATTGAAGCTACATCATGTGGATGAACACCCTTTATTTCAAAGGATAGAACTCCTCCTCTTTTTTCAATATCTTTAGGTCCATATATTTTAACATAATCTAATTTATTTATTTCTTCTAAAGCATAAGACATTAACTCTTTTTCTATCTTTTCAACATTTTCTATGCCTACTTCATTTAGATAATCTATTGCCTTTGATAAACCTACGGCAGCCTCTACATTTTGAGTTCCTGCTTCAAACTTGTATGGTAAAACATTATAGGTAGTTTCTTGCTCATATACATATTCTACCATATCCCCACCAAATAATACAGGTGGCATCTTTTCTAACAACTCTTTTTTACCATATAAAGCTCCGATTCCCATTGGTGCTAATAGCTTATGTCCTGCTACAATTAGAAAATCTGCATTAATATCCCTTACATCAACTTTCATATGAGGAACACTTTGAGCTCCATCTACTACTACTATAGCTCCTTTAGAATGTGCATATTCTGCTATTTCTTTAACAGGATTTATAGTTCCTAAAGCATTAGATACATGTGTTATACTAACTATTTTAGTCTTATCAGTAATCTTTGAATGAACTTCTTCTTCTGTTAATTCACCATTCTCGTCAGTATACATATATTTTAAAACTGCACCCTTTGCCTTAGCTACATTTTGCCATGGAATTAAATTTGAATGATGCTCTGCAATAGATATTACAATTTCATCACCTTCATTTATAAAATTCATTCCATAAGAGGTAGCTAATAAATTAAAAGCTTCTGTTGCATTTTTAGTGAAAATTATTTCTTCAGGATATTGTGCATTTATAAACTTTCTTAATTTTTCTCTTGCTTCATCATATGCCTCAGTAGCCAGAACGCTTAATTCATAAGCGCCCCTATGAGGATTAGCATTTGTATTTTCATAATAATTTTTAATTGCATCTATAACAACCTTTGGTTTTTGTGTTGTTGCAGCACTATCTAAGTATGCTATTCTTTTCCCATTCTTCTCTTTACTTAAAGTCGGAAAATCCTTTAAAAACTCTCTATTAATCATTATCTAAACATCCCTTTACAGCAGCTAAAATTTCATTTCTTGTTGCTTCATCAACTATTTTATCTATTATAGGATTGAATGCACCTTCAATTATAATTCTTCTTGAATCATTATAGCTTAACCCTCTACTCATTAAATAGAATAATTTATTTTCATCTATCTTACCTGAAGCAGCTGCGTGTTCACCTGATACATCATCTTCTTCACATAATAATAATGGAAGGGCCTTTGATTTTGCTTTTGGTGATAATAACATACAGTATTCTTCTTCTGCTCCTGCACTCTTAGATGCTCCTCTTTTGAAATCTATAGTTCCTCTAAAGATTTTGCTTGCTTCTCCCTTTAATGCACCTTGTGTTGTGATTTGAGATTTGCTTCTTATTCCTTTATGAGTTGAAACGTAATTCATATCTATTATCTTTTTATCACCACCAAGATAAATTGAGCTTAAATTACTTTCTGAACTATCTTCAGTTAAATCTGCATGATAGTTTGTAATGCTAACTTTTCCTCCTAAATCTATTAAAACGAAATCAGCATTTCCATAACTATTAATATCTGAAAGATTTGAATCTATATTTATAGTATTATCATTTAATAAATTCACTTTAACTACTTGTATTTTGCTACTATTTTTACTAAAGATCTTACATACTCCATTATGATAACCACTAACATTATCCTTTGAATTATATTTAATAATAATCTTTGCTTCTGATTCTTCTTCAGCAACTACTAAAATATTATCAACTAAAGTACTATTTTCTTCATCCATATTAAATTCTATAATTATTGGCTCTTCAATCTTTGCTCTTTTTTCAATATTTATAAGAAATCCCTTATTAAAATCAAATTCTCCTTGATTTACTAGTTCTTCTGATGCTCCATATATAAACTTTTTATTTAAAGGAAAAACTTTTCCTTTTTTAAACTCTTCAACTGTTACTCCATCTAAATCATTACCAGTTACTTTATAATTATTAAATTCTCCAATTTCAGGAACTTCATAATCCTTTAATGTTACATCATTAACTCTTAACCAGCTTTTAGTTCTTACAGGAGTTTTATTTATATTATTAAAACTTATATTTCTACTCATTATCCTATGCTCCCTTCTAATTCAAGCTTAATTAAATTATTCATTTCTACTGCATATTCTAATGGTAATTCCTTTGATATAGGTTCTACGAATCCTCTTACTATCATTGATTTAGCTTCTTCTTCAGAAATCCCTCTACTCATTAAGTAGAATATAGCGTCATCACTTATTTTACCAATTTTAGCTTCATGTGCTATTTCAACATCATCATTTAATAAATCTATTACTGGTATTGTATCTGATTTAGACATATTATCTAACATTAATGATTCACAAGATACAACTGATTTTGAGTTATATGCATTTGCATTTACCTTAACTACACCTCTATAAGTTGCGTTACCACCATTTTTAGAAATAGATTTTGAATTAATTGTAGATGAAGTGTTTGGAGCTGCATGAACTATCTTTGCACCAGTATCTAAGTTTTGGCCTTTACCAGCAAATGATACTCCAGTAAATTCTGCTCTTGCACCTTCACCCTTTAATATACTCATTGGATATAACATAGAAATTCTTGAACCAAATGAACCTGATACCCATTCAATTCTACCGTTCTTTTCAACTATTGCTCTCTTAGTATTTAAGTTAAGCATATTCTTAGACCAGTTTTCTATAGTGCTGTATCTTAAAGTTGCACCTTCTTTTACGAATAATTCAACACATCCAGCATGTAAATTAGTAACATTATACTTAGGTGCTGAACATCCTTCTATAAAGTGTAAGCTTGCACCTTCTTCTACTATTATTAGTGTATGTTCAAATTGTCCTGCTCCTGGGGAGTTTAATCTAAAGTATGATTGTAGAGGTATATCTACATGTACTCCCTTTGGTACATAAACAAATGATCCACCTGACCAAACTGCTCCATGAAGAGCTGCAAATTTATGATCACTTGGTGCTACACATTTCATAAAGTACTTTTTAACTATATCTTCGTACTCTCTAACAGCAGTTTCCATATCAGTATAAACTACACCTTGTTTTACTAAGTCTTCTTTTATACTATGGTAAACAACTTCTGAGTCATATTGTGCTCCTACTCCAGCTAGTGATTTCTTTTCCGCTTCTGGAATACCTAAAAGATCAAAAGTCTTTTTAATTTCTTCAGGAACTTCTTCCCAAGTACCATTTAACTTAGATTTTGGTCTAACATATGTTACTATATTATCCATGTCTAACTCATCTAATGATGGTCCCCAAGTTGGTAATTTAATTTCATTATATATATCAAGAGATTTTAATCTAAAATTTCTCATCCATTCTGGTTCATCTTTTTCCTTAGAAATAGTTTCTACTATTTCTTTTGTTAAGCCTTTATCTGCTTTAAAATCAAATCTATCTTCATTTTTTACGTCATATATTCCTCTTTCAACATCTTCGACGTAAGTTTTTTTCTTATTTTCCAAAGTAAGTCACCTCCTGCTTAAATTGCTTTTGCTTTAAAAGCTTCATATCCATTTTCTTGGATTTCATTTGCTAAAGTAGCATCACCTGTTTTAACGATTTTTCCATCAACTAAAACATGAACATAATCTGGATTTAAACCTTCAAGAATTTTATTATTATGAGTTATTATTAATACTCCATTTTCTTCATTAGTAAACATCTTAATGCCTTCTGAAACTATTTTTACAGCATCTACATCTAGACCTGAATCTGTTTCATCTAATATTGCTAACTTAGGATTTAACATAAGCATTTGTAAGATTTCATTTTTTTTCTTTTCTCCACCTGAAAATCCTACATTTAAATATCTCTTTGAATATTCAGCATTCATTTTTAATTCTTTCATATTATTCTTTAAGTCTTTATCAAACTTTAAATACTTAATTAATTGACCTTCTTTTGCAATTTTTGCACTTCTTATAAAGTTTTCTACTGTTATTCCTGGAACCTCTTCTGGTGTTTGGAAAGATAAAAATAATCCCTTTTTAGCTCTTTCATCAGTTTTAAGTTCTGTAATGTCTTCACCCTCAAAAGTGATTTCTCCTGAAACTCTTTCATACTTTGGGTGAGCCATTAAAATGTTAGCTAGAGTGGATTTCCCAGCTCCATTCGGTCCCATAATTACATGAATTTCGCCTTTATTAATCTTTAAATCAAGTCCTTTTAATATTTCTTTACCTTCTACAGCTGTTTTTAGTCCATTTATATTTAATAAAATATCCTTCATTTTTACATCTCCTTGTTACAGTTATCATTTATTTAATTTATTTTATTTCTTTTATTTAAATCTTATCATTTTAGTCTGAATTAATTATATCATACTAAATTACTAAGAATTAATCAACTTTTTTTTAAATTATTATAGTACATAATAGCCAATTATATATTGTTAACTTATATTATCTTTATATTCCTAATTTTTATTTCAAATTATACAGAAAAGGTTCAAATATCATATTCATTATTACTTTTTATAATATTAAAATGTCAGTAATATAAAAAAAGAGGATGTATAAACACCCTCTCATTATTTAAGTAATTTGAAACAAATTACTTAAATATATTTTTTATAAACTCCCTAAGGAGCTTAATCCTTTATTTTACATTCTTCATTTTTAATGGTCCTTTAGCATAACTTATAGTTCTTTAGCTAAAACATATCTCCTTAAGCCACCATATTTAAACTTGTCTTTTTTTATTTCATATCCTAAATTTTTAAATGTATCAACACTATATTTATTATAAGGTGAAGCTGTAGATGTTAATAATTTCATCTTATCATCCTTTGCTATCTCCTCTATTTTTTTACATAATATTTTTTGAAGACCATTTCCTCTATAATCACTTCTAACAACTGTAGATTCAACTTGTGCAACCTTAAGTAATAGTTCACCTTGTAATCCTAAGTCATATCCGTAATTTCCTTTTTCATATCCCTTTTTTACATAGACAGCCATTGCAATTAATGTATCTTCTTCATCTACGTATCCAATTATTTTGCCTCCACTTTTCAGGTAATTAATAAACTCTTTCCTTTCAGTAGGAGCATATAATTGTTTATCCTCTAAGCCATTAATAATTGTTTCTTGCAATTCAATTATCTCATCTATATTATTTAAATTTAAAATTTTGTACCTAGCATTAACTATGTTACCAGATTTATTTTTAAGCTTTAGTATTTCTTCCACTTTTACCCCTCCCTTTTGCATCTATATTATCATATTTAAGTAATGTTAAAGTTGTTAATATAAATGAAATTATCTTTTGTTTTTAAGAAATTTAAAAATAATATCTAAATATTCCTCTAGTATATCATTATTTTCTAAATATATTTCATGCTTTGCTTTATTAAAATTAATTAATTTTGCTTTATTACATCTTTTAATAAACTTTTTTATTCCTCTAGCTCCTACTAAATCATCTCGCCCACTTTGAAATAGTATTATTTCAGCATTAATTTTATTTATATTTTTCTTTTTTAATATACTTTTAACAGCTTTTAGAGCTTCATATAACCACCTATAAGATCCTCCACCTCGCTGTAACTTTTCATTGCCAACTATCTCTCTGTAATAATATGAATACCTACTTTCATTTGATGTAGATGCTAAAAAGAAATCATAAGTGCTTTCATAAGGCATATTACCTAAAATAAATTCATCTCCTTTCCCCCTTAGTAATTGAAATTTAGCTAAAGCTCGTGCTAAACAATTTGGTACTTTTCCTACAGATATTTCTAGCATAGGTGATGATAAAATAGCTTTACTAAAATATTTAGGATATTTTTCAAGAAACATAATTCCAATTGCACCACCCATTGAATGGCAAAATAGAAATAAATCCTTTTTGTTATTTATTACTACCTCTTTATCTATAAATAACTTTAAATCATTAACATAATAATTAAAATCTTCAACATTTATTTGTGTGTTTTTTTTCCCTAAACATCCTGATCTTCCATGGCCTCTATGCTCCATAATAAATGTAGAATATCCTTCCTTTGTAAAGTAATATATTAATTCATAATATTTTTCTATATATTCTGTAAATCCGTGTGAGATAACTATTCTTCCCTTTTCATTCTTTACTTTATATTTTTCAAAATATATTTTGTTGTTTTTCGCCCCTCTAAAATTTCCAGAGGATCTTATATATGAAAGTTTTTTCTTAACATCACAAACAACATCTTCATCCATTCCAAAATTCATTATATATTTTTCATTTATCATTTGTTGTACCTCTTAGATTTGATACTTATTATAATTCCTTCTTTTATAAAATTTATTTATAAAAAAATAAAGGAGCTGTCGCGACAGCTCCTTTATATTATGAGTTTAGTATAAAGTTTTGAATTGCTAGTAAAGCTTTTACATCTATATTTTCCTTTGAAGCAATGAGTTCTTTAGCTTCTTCTTTATTAAGCATAATTACTTCTATATCTTCATCTTCTTCTAAATTTTCAGTGGAAACAATTCCTTTACATTTACATTTAACTAAAGCTATAGATTCATCTGTCATTCCTACTGATACATAGACTTTCTCACTTGTTCCTTCCTTATCAATTTCTATAATGTCTAAACCTGTTTCTTCTTTAAGCTCCCTTTTCACAGCTTCTTCAAAACCTTCATTACCATCAACTAACCCTGCTGGTAATTCTATAACATAATCATTAATAGGTACTCTAAATTGTCTAATAACAACTAACTTCTTCTCTTCTATATGCTCTGCAATTATTACTACTGCATCTATTTTATCTTCTTCACCATTAAAATATATATTTTCTAATCTTTTTAAATCCTTTCTTGAGGCTATTGTCCAGTTTTTCAAATTTCCTTTTTTATTAATATAGTCTGCACTATATAATGATAAAAACTTATTTTGTGATAATACTTTAATTTTTTTAACTCTACTCATTTTTTCATCTCCATTATAGCTATAGTTTAATTATACCTTTTACTTATATTTTACTTATATTTTACAATTCATTCAACTTTATCACTAGTATTCCGTCTATTATTGTTTTAAAATTAATATATTATACTAATTTACACATTGGAGGACATTGAGTTTGAAAGAAATGAATAAAAAGTTTAAGGAAAATCTTTTATTAGGAACCTATTTAGTTATTCTTTATTTTATTCTACTTAATATTAAATTGGTTATGGCAGCTTTAGGTGGTGTTTTAGGTATTATTAGTCCTTTTATAACTGCTTTTGCTATAGCATTTGTTTTAAATTTACCAATGAAATTTTTTGAAGAAAAAGTTTTTGATTTTCTTGATAAGGAAAAATCTAGCTTTGTTAGAGGTCTTAAAAGACCCTTATCTATTTTAGCAACATTTGTAACTTTAATAGGATTAATTGTTGCTTTAATTCTTTTTGTAGTACCACAACTGGCTTCAAGTCTTTCTACACTTCTTGATGCAGTACCTGGCTATATGAATTCCTTTGAAAAATTATTAAACCAATATCTTTCTTCTACAGAAATATTACAAAATATTTATGATACTTTAATTAATACATGGCAAGAGATATTAAAGTATTTAGCTAATTTCCTAAGTACCTCACTTACTGGAATTTTAAATACAACTGTTTCTATAACTAGTGGATTTATTAACTTTATACTATCATTAGTATTAACTATATATATGTTAGCTAGTAAAGAAACTTTGATATACCAAATTAAAAAGATGTTATATGCATTCTTAAATCATAACATTGTAGATAAAATTTTAAGTATAGGTAGACTTACAAATACTACTTTTGCTAAATTTATTACTGGCCAATGTATTGAAGCCGTTATTTTAGGTGTTTTATGTTTTATTGGAATGAATATTTTTAAAATGCCCTATTCATTATTAGTAAGTGTTCTTATAGGTGTAACAGCATTGATACCTGTCTTTGGGGCATTTATAGGTACAATTCCAGCTGTATTTCTAATACTTATAATAAACCCTATACAGGCTCTATGGTTTATAGTATTTATTTTATGCTTACAGCAATTTGAAGGAAATATTATTTATCCAAGAGTTGTAGGTAATTCTGTTGGACTTTCAGCAATCTGGGTAATGCTTGCAATGTTAGTTGGAGGTAGTACTTTAGGATTGATAGGTATGCTTATTGGAATTCCTCTATTTAGTGTAGCTTACCAACTTATTAAGGATTACACTAATAAAAGGTTAATTAAAAAAGAAGTAAAAATTTAAGGAAGTGATTATTTCACTTCCTTAATTTCATGTATTTTATTAAATATTTCAAAACATAATTTATGAGTTTCTAATGAATCCTCTATTGTAAGATTATCTTGATTGTGATTTTTCACAGCATTTAAAAAGTCCTTAATTATAACTTCAAAACCTCTTCTATAAAGAATAGTATCCCAGTCGTTAAACTTTAATAATCTTTCAGTATTTTCCGATAATATATTAGAGTTAATTAAGTCTCTTACTATTACTTTTGTTCCTGAAGTATAATACTCCAGAACTTCTTCATTTGCTCCACTTTCTCTGTTCATCATAGCAATGCAAGTAGTTTTATCATTTCCTAAAGTTACAATTAGATTATACAATAATCCATCTTTCTTTTTAGCAGAAACATTTAGGACTTCTAAATTATCTTTCGCTAAAAATCTAATTGTATCTAGAACATGTATAAAGTCATCTAAAACAAAAATAGTTGGATCCTTAGGGCTATCTAATCTATTTTTTTCTAATTTTATTATTTGTGGTAATCCCATATTCTCTAAATTAGAATACATAGGTGCAAACCTTCTATTAAATCCAACCATAAATACTTTATTCTTTGATTTAGCTAATTTTGATAATCTAACAGCATCTTCATAACTATAACTTATAGGTTTATCAACATATACATGAATATTATTATTTAATAATTTTTCGATTATTTCTGCATGACTTTCTGTGGCTGTATGAATAAATGCTGCTTCTATATTTTTATTTATTAATTCATCAACTGAAGTTACATATTCTGAAACTCTGTATTTCTCTGAATAATATTTAAGCTTATTTATATTTCTAGTACAGAAAATCAATTCTACATCATCTAAAGATGTAATAACTGGTAAATATGCTTTTTCGCATATATTTCCTAATCCAATTATGCCTATTTTCAAAACTTTCACCCCAAACTTTATTAAATTAAAGTATCTAACTTATTTTTATTTTCATTAATTACTTCTATCAACTTTTCTGCTATTTCAGGATCAAATTGTATTCCTTTGTATTTTTTAATTTCTTCTACTGCTTCATCATATGTCTTTCTAACATTATATGGTCTATTGGATGTCATAGCATCAAAGCTATCTACAACGCAAAGAACCCTAGCTAAATAAGGAATTTCATTTTCTTTTAAGTTTCTTGGATATCCCATACCATTATATTTTTCATGATGATGTAATATTATAGGTATAACAGCTTCTAAGGATTTTACTGGTCTAATAATCTCTATACCATCTTCAGGATGTTTCTTAAGTGTTTCCCATTCTTCATCATTTAATGGCATTCTTTTAGTTAAAATCTCTTTAGAAATATTAATTTTCCCTATATCATGCATATAAGCACTATAGATTAGTATTTTCTTATCTTTTTCATTTAATTTTAGTTTCTCAGCTAACAATCTACTATACAGAACAACTCTTTCAGAATGCCCATATGTATATCTATCCTTAGCATTTATTACACTAATTAGAGTCTTGATAGATGCAACTAACTCTATATCTTCCTCATCTATATCTGCACTTATTTCATCTAATATAGAGGTATAAGTTTCAACCCTATTTTTCATAAAGAATTTAGCTCTATATAATGCATCATCTGCACTTTTTATAAGAGTAACATCATCCTTTGCTTTATCTGGATAAACTGATATTCCCATAGAAGCAGTTAATACTCCACTTGGTTGATTTTCTTCTCCTACAAATTTAGTGCTTTCTATAATTCTCCTAATTTTATCTGCTATAAGAACAGCTTGGTCCTCATTTGTATCAGGTAAAATAATTGCAAATTCTTCTCCACCATATCTAGCTGATATATCATTTTCCCTTAAATTTTCCCTTAATATTTTTCCTATACTCTTTAAAACTTCATCTCCCATTTGATGTCCATTTAAGTCATTGTAATGCTTAAAATAATCTATATCAACAAATACCATAGAAACAGGTTTATTGCTTTTCTTTGATAATGCTACTTTCTCTTTTAATGTATCATGAAAATACCTATGATTATAAACTCCAGTTAAACCATCTTTATTCACAAGCTCCTCTAATTTATTTATATGTTCTCCTTCAATTTTTACGTAAAAACCTAATGGCCATGCAGTTAAAATAAATATTCCTGATAAAATTAAATCATTTTGAAAAAATTCATTAACTCCACTTACATCTTTAAAGCAAAGTACATCCATAATTAATATTAAAACTGATGAAATTATAGAAACTGTTATTCCACTTTTTAATCCTAGTTGTATTGTTGAACTAGTGATTATAAATAAAAATATATATTTATATTCACTTTTATAGCCTCCAGATATCATTATTGCTCCTAAAAATATTGCTACAAAAAATAAGCCTTCTATAAATATAATTTTTCTATATTTATTTTTATTCATTTTTTCCTGTAATGAAAGTGCCCATAATAAATATATTGCTAATAAAAACAATACAATTCCAACTACTGCTAAAATAATTATTTGTTGATATATTAAGCTAGTTAGTCCTTGAGTTTTTTTTAGCAAATACTGAAATATTATAATAGCTGTAAATAATAATGATGCTAATTTTACTATTGATACCATATCGTTTATTTCTTTTGATCTATTACTTTTCATGTCTACCATAGTCATCATCTCTTTCTATACCATATAAAGATCGGAAAAATCCGATCTTTATTTAATTATTATTCATCTCTTAAAGCCTTTGGCTCTTCTGGTTGATACATAACCCAAATGCAAGCTGAAGTTGATACTACAGATGCAATTACTGTAGCAAAAGCTGCAATAGCCATTAACACTTTATTGCTTAATTTTTTCATTTTTTTCCCCCCTTATAATATTAAAAATATTTATTAATAAAGAGTCTATTTTATTAACTATAATATGACCATATTTTGTCAAAGTAAAAACTTGCCATAATATACCTATATAAATACAAGAAGAATAAACTAACAATGAGTTAATATCCCTAATGTAATAAATACTTATGTTAATAAATACTATTATCATATAAATAGTCAAAATAATAATAGATCCTCTTTTTAATCTTTTTATTTTTCCCTTCTTTTTTATAGGTTTATTAGGACTATCTACTGGTGCTAATTTATAAATAATTATTAATGAAATAATATATAATAAAAATCCTATAATCGATATATAATTCCAATTTAAACTTATTCTTTGTAATATATATGCCGGTATAATAGATATTACTGTTCCATATACTGAACAATTAATTGAAGTGCTTGCATGGGCTCCTCCTGAAAATTTCCTTAATACAGCTATAGTAAAGGATATTATTAAAGCTTCAATTGTTACATTAAAAAAGAATCCAAATACAACTACTAATAATATAGATATAAGAATATGGAATAAAGAAAAAATACCATATTCAATAATACTTCTTTTATCCTCATCTAAGTTTAATTCCCTTTTCAAATAATTTGATATACTTTTACTTAATAATTCTAAACTCATACTCTTTACTTCTTTCTTTTTTTACTTATTACATAATAAAGAAATATTATTATACCTGTAGTAATAATTGATGGAAGCCCTAAAATAGTTTTGTACAATGGATCAGTTAATAATAATTCTAATTCAATATTTAAAAGTTTAAGAATTAAAATATTAAACAATTCTGATATCAGCTGTATCAAATAAATATATATAATACCCTTTATTCCTTTTATAGCATCTATTTTATTATAGAAAACCACTATAAATTGAAGAAGTATTACAGATAAAATCATATGTACACCATAACTTATTGGTAACTTTCTTGTAATATATAAAATTATTGAAAAAACTATACTTGTAATTATATACTTTCTTAAATTTATATCTGTTTTAGAAAAAAGATAAATTGCAATTATAACTAAAAAACTTTCTGGTAATGCTCTTAATAAAAATTCAATTGGTTTTATATCTAACATCTTATGTCTCCTTTTATTAAATTACTTAAAATCGTTTTTATTAGTTAGATTTATTTCTTTAACTGTGTTATATATGATAATAAATACAAATCCTCTTATAAATATATCCCCTAAACTAAGAACACTATATCCAATATCAAATATATCAGTTAAAAATTTTAACTTAGTTGAGGAATCTCCTAATATATGAATATCTTCAATTTTAGAAAAAGAATCAGTCTTTATATATCCAGTTAGATATGAAAGACTTGGAAAAACCGGCATATATCCATTATTTGCTGAAATAGCTATATCGTTTAATAATCCACCAACTACTACGAATATTGATCCTATAATTGCAGAAACATATTGTCTATAAGTAAATATAAGTGGTATATACGAACATAAATATACTGTTTTAAAAAATCCTGCAAATTTAATTAAATCGTAGTTTTCACTAAATATATTAGCTTGTACAATTAAATAAAATAATTCTATAACTATTACTGGGTATATAGACCAATGTTCAAATAATGCTTTTATTCTTAGTTTCTTTATTTTACAAAATATTAATGAAATAATAATTGTTTCTAACATAGTTAAGTGTCACCTTTTACTTTAATATAATTAAATATATTAAACATAATATTTATTTTTCATACA